>CAJGCU010000006.1 GCA_904501945.1 uncultured Bacteroidaceae bacterium | reverse complement strand
TTGGTAGAATGTCCCATTGTTCTCGATGAGGATGCCGCCTTCATTGAATCCTGTGACATTGCGGCTCTTCAGTCCTTCCATATCAGCAACAGTTGCCATAACAACAAAATCCCCTGTGACTTTGTGATACATCTCTCCGCCATTTTCAAGTGGAGCGTCATTGAAGTTTGCTGTCTTTGTGGACAACGTGAACTCTTCCTTCTTTTCAAAAGTAGGCTTCATGTCGGGAGAGAGGACAAATTTGCTGTCTGGGTCAATTTCTTCAAAATCGTCATCGCCAAGAGAAGGAGTGTCGAATTTGTTGGTGAAATCGTAGAGCTTAGCGATGTCTTCTGCTGAAATGGATGTTGGAAGAATCATGATTGAATTGATATATCCCATGAAGTTATTAGTTCCAGCAGCATCTGCGCCAATGGTGATTCTGCCTTCAGGCCTGATCATCAGGAAATTGTTTTTCTCTTTCAGCAGCTTGCCGTTGAGATATACCTTTTCCATCCATCCGTCAAATGTAATGGTCCAGAATTGCCATTTACCTTCACCTTCTTGAATGTCGCGTGGAGCACCGCTGCTCTCAAATGAGCCATTATGGTTGATGAGTCCAGTAGAAGGGTCTGTTCCTAAACGGAACTCTGTGTTAGCAAGGTCTGCGCGTGATGATGAAAGTGAAGTGACGGTAGAGATAGGACCAACTTTTGTGCTTAAAACCCAAGCAGAAATGGTATAAGGTGAGTTATAGCGGAAGTTGTTTGGAAGCGGAATGTCGCTGCTCAGGTTTTGTGTACCATTGAAGAACATACCCCATTTGCCATCTTTCACTCGCATGCGAATAGGCTTGTTCGCTTTGAAAGTGATAGCATTTTCTCTGTCTCTGCTAAGTGTATTGATTTCAGTAATATCAAATGGCTTTTCTGCTTTCTGAGCTATGAGATCAGCGCTAAGGATGATATATGGTGATTGAGAAGCTCTTTCTTGCATCTCAATATCCTTTTTGTGCATGCCCGGATAGGCGTCGTTGCTTTCTGCTGTAATGACTGGCAGTTCTGGTGCTTTCTTCCATACTTTCACATTCCAGATGGCAGGCATGTGACCGTTCTTCTGCGTGTCGAGAATCGTGATGCGGATGTAACGTGCCTTGATTGCTTTCTTGTCAATCATGGGCGAGCCTTGCATGGTGTTGTCGGTGCGGTCTGCGTACATTGCCCAGGTTGCAGCATCAAGCGATGTCTCTATCTTGTATTGGTAGAAGAAGGTTGGATACTCGAATTGTGTCCAGATTTCGTTGAATTTCTGTACTTTGCCAAGGTCTATCTGAATCCATTCTCCAGTATTCTGTTGGGCATTTGTTCCCCAGTTTGTGTGGCGTGCCTTCCAAAGTGTAGCGTTGTTGTCATCCACAGCATATTCAGGCTTGAACCAATCATCATAATAAGAGGAAGCAGTTACTTTTGCTCCAAATGCCAAATTCTTGTATTTCGTGTTTTTGAAAACATCAACATTCAAGGCATTGTGAGTTGGAGTGATAGGCTTGATGTTGCCCTGCTCGTCAAATGTTATCTCGTCAATACATACTTGGCGGTTGAAGCCATGTACTGATTTGGGGTTGTTGTGGCGATGATAGACGATGTAGTATTTCCCGTCTTTTTCCAGAACAGAATGATGTCCAGGTCCATGTACGGTCTCGTCCTCGTTTGTGGTGAGAATTTCGCCTTTGTATTCAAAAGGTCCCATTGGCCCAACGGTTGATGTTGCATACTGAACCCTGTAAGTATCTGTATGGCAACTGCCTGATGAGTATGTGAAGTAATAGATTCCATTACGTTTGAATATGAATGGAGCTTCAAATATGTCTTTCAGTTCCGTGTTGGGAATAAGCCTTTTTTCCGTGAAGAATTCATCGGCCGCGATAGGGAATGGACGGTTCTCGTTCCATCTTCTGGCATCTTTTGTGACGCTTTCTGCGAGAGCGTTGAGGTCAAAGTCACCATCTTTCAGCTTTGCCACACCACAGCCAAAACCTTCATAGATTCCCCATGTGGTGAAGTATAGATATTGACTTTTATCTTCATCTTCAAACAGCATAGGGTCAAGTGTGATGACATTGTGGATGTATCGGTCAGGAACCATTACGGCATCTTCTTTGCCAAGGATGTTTGTCCATGGCCCTACAGGAGAATCGCTTTCGCCAATATTGATATTGCAAGGTTCGCAATAATAGTAACGATATTTTCCATTGGGCTGTTGTACAACCTCTGGAGCCCACACCACTTCTGTTGTTGGCCAGTTCATGACAAAGTTTTTCCAGTTGACAAAATCCTTGCTCACCCAAACCTGTGCAGGGCCATAACCGTTTCCTGTTCCGTCAGTTGTTGCATATAAGTAGTAGGTGTCTCCAAATTTACGGATAGTTGGGTCTGCAAAATATCCAGGAATGAAGGGATTCATGTTGCTTGGAGCATTCCATGCTGTACCTGCGACTGGCGAAGGTGTGTACTCGCGTCGCACTCGCTGTGCAGAAAGTGTTGTTGATGCGAGAATTAGTAAAGGTAAAATAATTTTTTTCATAATTTTTATATTAGTTAATCTAAACAAATTCAATGTTTTGGGTAAATGTTTTTTGTGATGGCTTTGTGTATCCATGAGGCCACTTAGCGTATTCCTCTTTGGTTCAGAGCTTTTACATATCGAGCTGCATTCTTCTGATGCTCAGCATAGTTCGTGGCAAAGTTGTGAGTGCCCGAAAAGTCCTCTTTGGCGCACATATATATATAGTTGTTTTTGTCATGATTCAGTACGGCTTCAATACCAGCAATGCTTGGAACACAGATAGGTCCAGGTGGAAGCCCCGTATTCTTATAAGTGTTATAAGGCGATTCCACTTCAAGGTGCTTGTGCAGAATTCGTCTCAGGCCCCAATCTTGCAAGGCAAACTTAACGGTCGGGTCGCTTTGCAGGGGCATTCCCATACGAAGTCGATTCATGTAGAGGGCTGCAATGGTGGCTTTCTCTGCATTGTTTGCCGTTTCGCTATCGATGATAGATGCAAGTGTCGCCACTTCTTCCTTTGTCAATTCCCTGCCAGCATATTCTCCAGCTTCTTTCAGTTTCGCAAGACGTTTTTCGTTCCAAAAAGCTGTATTTTCTTTATGTAGCCGTTCAAACAAAGCCTCCACAGACATGTCCCAATACACTTCGTAAGTGTTGGGGATAAAAAAGGCAGGGATGTTTTCTTGCGTATATCCCCAATTCTTCAGATGTGAAGTTTCATCAATGTAATTTGCTATTTCTGCAGAATCAATCATCAGTTGCTGAGATAAGCGTTTGGCCATTTCTGGCATCGTTCTGACAGATGGAACAACAATCCTGATGGGCTGCTCGTTGTGATTTCGGATGTTGCGCACCAAATCCTTCATCATCATGTCGGCTGTGACTTCATATTTTCCTGTTCTTATACGGTCTTCAAGTTTCAGCAGGATTGCCCATGCTTGAAATGCTCTCATGCTTTGTGGATGGCACGTTTCTTTTATTTTGTATTCTACAGAGTCAATATTGTCATTCCTGTCGATGTAGATGTATGTTGGTTTGCCGAGTGTAAATCCGCTGTTATACAGCCATACAGCGCCAATTGCCGCTGCTGCAATGAGACTGACCAATACGATTCCTAATGTTTTTATTATTTTTGCCATGTTAATAATCTGTACAAGGTTAGCAGATGTTCTTCTGCACTATTGGGGTAATGTATTAGAGATATTCCCTAATTTAATAGGAAATATTATTGCAAAGATAATAATTATCTTGCAAAGATTCTTCTTGAATGGTAAAAGTTTTCTAACTTTACACGAAATTCACATCAATATGTAATTCAAGTAATGGGAAATTTTAGAGATTTAGTACAAAAACGCCGTAGCGTTCGAAAGTTTACAGATCAGGAAATTAAAGCTGAAGACCTCCAAACCATCCTTCGTGCTGCACTCATGTCGCCAACAGGCAAAAGTGTGCGTGGATGGCATTTTGTTGTCATTGATGATAAATTGCTTCTCGAAAAAATGTCTTTGTGCCGCCCGATGGGAAGCCAGTTCCTTGCTGAGGCTAAGGTTGCCATCGTCGTGTTGGGTGATAGGGAAGCATCTGATGTGTGGTGCGAAGATGCGTCTTTGGCTGCTGTCACTATGCAGTATCAGATAGCCGACCTTGGACTTGGCTCATGCTGGTGTCAGATTCGTAATCGCTTTATGGAAAACGGAGAACCTTCTGACAATGTGCTTCGTTTCTTGTTGCGATACCCAGAAAATCTCACGGCAGAATGCGTGATTGGTATAGGTTATCCAGCTATTGAGCGCAAGCCTCAGAATGAAGATGACTTGAAATGGGAGAATGTGCATATCGGTCCATTCCCTGCAGAAGAATAATGAAGATGACTGTACTCTTAGTCACAAAATTCAAAAGCAATTGCCAATGAATATCGTTTTGGTTGGGGCAGGGAATCTTGCTACAAATTTAGGAAAAGCAATCTCTCGTTCTGGCAATCAGATTGTACAAATTTATAGTCGCACGGAAGCATCGGCAAAGGCGCTTGCCGATATGCTTGGATGTACTTATACCACATCTTTAGATGAACTTGTTAAAAGTGCTGATTTATATATTATTGCGCTAAAAGATTCTGTGCTCAAAGAAGTGTCTGAATTGTTAGTGAAAGGGAGAGAAAACAATCTGTTTGTGCATACGGCAGGAAGCATTGATATGGACATCATACCAGCTTCACGACGTGGTGTTTTTTATCCCATGCAGACCTTTTCCAAACAGCGTGAAGTTGACTTTGAGAAAATTCCATGTTTCATCGAAGCTGCACATGATGACGATAGAGATTTGCTGAAATCTTTGGCATCTGACATCTCTAATAGTGTGTATGAGCTGACCAGCGAAAACCGCAAGTATCTGCATCTGGCTGCTGTTTTCTGCTGCAATTTTGCCAATCATTGCTTTCGTCTTGGGGAGAAACTGCTGAAAGAGCATGGCGACATTCCTTTTGAGGTTATGCTTCCGCTTGTTGATGAAACGGCTCGCAAGCTTCATGAACTCACGCCTCAAGAAGCGCAAACAGGGCCAGCCGTCAGATGGGATGAGAATGTCATCTCCAAACAGATGCAACTGCTGTCAGACACGCCTGATTTGCAGCATATTTATGAACTTTTAAGCAAAAGCATACATCATGATAAACTATGATTTAACAAAAATACGAGCCATCTTCTTAGATGTTGATGGAGTCTTGTCGTGCGAGACGATTCCTCAGCACCTTAATGGCGACCCTATGCGAACAGTTAACATAAAGGATGGTTATGCCTTGCAGCATGCTGTTAAGAGCGGACTCATTCTGGCGGTTATCACAGGCGGAAAGACTGAAGCCGTGCGTGTGCGTTATGAAGGCTTAGGACTCAAAGACGTATTTTTGGGTGTGTCCGTTAAGATAAAGATTTACAATGAATTAAAGGACAAATACTCGTTAAGGGATGAGGAAATTGCTTATGTGGGGGATGATATCCCAGATTATGAGGTGCTTAGGGCGTGCGGACTTCCTTGCTGCCCGTCTGATGCTGCCCCAGAAATCAAGGCGATATGCACTTACATTTCCCATAAAGAAGGGGGAAAAGGGTGTGTTCGTGACATCTTAGAACAAATACTGAAAGCACAAGACTTATGGATGCAGAACAGCGAAGCCTTCGGCTGGTAGAAGGATATAAAGTCATTCTTGCCAGCAATTCTCCTCGACGCAAAGAGTTGCTGGGCGGATTAGGCATAGATTTTGAAGTTCGTACTTTGCAGGGGATAGATGAAAGCTATCCAGGGAACTTGAAGGGAGAGGAGATTCCTATCTACATATCTGGGAAAAAGGCAGAGGCGTATCTCTCCACCATAGCTGAAGATGAGATGGTTATCACAGCCGATACCATCGTGTATGATGCAGGACAGGTGTTAGGAAAGCCTGCGAATCGTGAAGATGCAATCAATATGCTGCGCCAGTTGTCTGGTCACGCCCATGATGTCATTACTGGCGTGTCGATTGTGACGAAACAGAAAACCATTCAGTTCGCTTCTGTTTCTAAAGTGCATTTCACTACCTTGACAGACGAGGAAATCACTTATTATGTTGACCACTTCAAACCCTTCGACAAGGCAGGTGCCTATGGCATTCAAGAGTGGATTGGCTATGTGGCTGTCACAAGCATTGAGGGTTCCTATTTCAATGTGATGGGATTGCCGATTCAACGGCTTTACACAGAATTAAAAAAGTTCGAAAATACCTGATAAATTGATGTGCCCCATAACGACGAATCGTTATGGGGCACATCAATGGTGAGGCATTCTGCTGAATGAATAATGGGTTTTAGAGAAGCCTCTATACGCCCAGTTTGTGGATGTCCTCATAGCCAAGACGGATGGTGCAAGGGCCATAAGCGTATGGGGCTATGTCGTATTCGTTGTAGTAAAATTCGATGCTGTCTTCTCCAAGCGAGAAATTTTTGCTTACAAACATATCGGTCATTTCCAGAATGCCCAGTTGGTTCAGTTCCTCCATCGTGCTCACGTGATTATCCTTCATCAGCTTGGCAAGCAGCATTTCTTTTAATTCTTTCTGTTTTGCCAGAGGGCAAATCTGATCGAGAGAGATGAAATCTCCTGTCATCATGTTGAACCTCAATATGGTAGTGGTGGTGTAGGGGTGGGCTCCGCCTGTAAATTCTTCTTCTTCCAATCGATAGTTGAGCACATTCTCCATGCCAAATTCTGCATAGCCTTTCAGGTGTTTGTAGTAGATGCTGATGACCTTTTCGCGCTTGAATTCATTCTTTACGTCCTGCATGAAGCCTTCCACAGCCTCCTCAGTAGTGAGGCTTCCTGACTTTTTCAGCAGCATCTCCATCAGTTGGCTGTTAATCTTTTCTGCAGATTTCTCGTAGTCGGCTTTTACGGCTTTGGCAAATGGCATATCTACTTTAATTTCCATTTCTCTGGCATCCAAGTCACGCAACTTCGCAAATTCCTTGCCCTCCTCGTCAAATGGTACGCTGAGTTTTTCAGTTCTGTTCACGTCGTAAAAGCTCAGCAGCTTTGATTCCTGTCTGCTTGTGCATGCTGTCAAAAATAATGTTGCAGCCAAAGCCATACCTACAAACAAATGATACATCCTACAATCTTTTTCCATCTTCTTGCATGTTTTTCGATGCAAAGGTACGATTAAGTGAGAGAAAAACCAAAAAATATTTTGGGTTTTCCGAACGTGAGTACCTTCGGCAAAGCCAAAGCGCGATTAAGTGAGAGAAAAACCAAAAATATTTTGAGTTTTCCGAACGTGAGTACCTTCGGCGAAGCCAAAGATTGTGATTTTCTCATCATCATTTCTTTTATTCCAGTAATAATCCATAAATTTGTACGAAAATAATATAAATTATGGAAATCAAAGAAAAATACCCGCATGAGCAGATGACAACTGAAGGCAAGTCACAAGCATCTCGCCGTGCCCTATATACCATACTGGCAATGGTACTTGTGATAGGCATCTTAACTGCCGCTGCTGTCTGGTACCTTTTCTTCCAGTAGAGGCAGAGAGTGTATCGTAATTACGATGGAGGGTGTGTCCTAATTACGATGGAGGGTGCAGCGTAATGCAGGTGCTGGGGTTTATTAACTCCGCCAATAAGTTAATCTTTCAAATTGTTAATTTATGATTAGAACAAATGTTTTTTATAGCATAAGCTTTGCTGATTAAAAATATATTCGTAATTTTGCGAACAATAAGCAATATGAGAGTATGGCAAATAAAGATTATTCCGTTAAGCAAGAGCAAGTTGCACGCTTTGCAAAGGCGATGGGACACCCTGCGCGCATTGCAATATTACAATTTCTGGCCAAGCAGACGCAATGTTATTTTGGCGATATTCACGAGGAATTGCCGATTGCCAAAGCAACCGTATCACAGCACCTCAAGGAGTTGAAAGAGGCGGGATTAATACAGGGCGAAGTGGAAACACCGAAAGTGAAATATTGTATCAACCGAGAGAAGTGGCGACTTGCAAAGGCGTTATTTGCTGAATTCTTTGAAGACTGTGCTTGCAAGAGAGAGAGTTGCTGTAAATAACAACCTCTTTTTTTTGACAGAGAATGTTCGTTGTTTTACGAATTATCAACATTATTTTTATATATGTACTGGATTTTATTTTTGTATTTAATCGTGGCATATTTCGTGCCAGAGTTAGGAGTAATTGCCATTATTTGTATGGTAGGACCCGTTGCGATGGCAGTTCGCAAGGGCAGATACTGGTGTGGACACTTCTGCCCTCGCGGAAGCCTATACGACAGGGTGGTCAGCAGATTCTCGCCTCACAAACCCATTCCAAATTTTGTGCGCAGCAAAGGTTTCCGCATCTTTATGCTCATGTTCATATTCGGAATGTTCGGAGTTCAGCTCTATCTCAATGGTCTCACACTTGCTGGAATAGGTCGCACATTCTGGAACCTCATTATGATTACCACTTTGGTTGGCATTATTCTTGGAGTTATCTATGCTCCCCGTACCTGATGTAGCTTTTGTCCTATGGGTACGCTTTCAGCATGGTTTTCCCCACGCAAACAGAAAATTGGATTTCCTCGCGTACAAGTTTCTGCATCCTGCCAAATGAAGTGCAAGCGATGTGCCAAAGTCTGTCCCATGCAGCTTTCTCCATATGAATCAAGAGGAAATGATATGGGATACTTAAATCCGGATTGTATAAAGTGCGGACGATGCATCAAGGCTTGCCCTACAAACGTAATGAAGATGGATAATTAACGTATGCAACATATATTCGTATGAAAGTATTGATTTTATGCACAGGCAACAGTTGCCGCAGCCAGATGGCACATGGGTTTCTCCAATCATTTGACAAAAGTCTGGAAGTTCATTCGGCTGGAACCCAACCAGCTTCACAGGTTAATCCACTGGCGGTCGGAGTGATGAAAGAGGCAGGCATTGACATTTCATCACACACTCCCCAAAATGTAGGTATTTACCTTAATGATGCGTGGGATTACGTGATAACCGTTTGTGGTGGTGCAAACGAAACCTGCCCGGCGTTCATTGGCAAAGTCGGCAAACGCCTGCACATCGGATTTGACGATCCATCAGACGCACAAGGCTCAGAAGAGTTTGTCATGAATGAATTCCGTAGGGTTAGAGATGAAATCAGAAAGCGAATATCCGAGTTCTATGTTACAGAAATCCTGAAAAAGGAAATACCCAAATGCTTTTGTGGTGGCAAGCGTTAAATCCTTATTCTCCTTTTTTTGCAGAATATGTTCGTTGTTTTTACGAATTACAATTATCGTGAATTAAGAGCAATGAAGACTGTATTATTGTTTAACAATTTAATTTGAGAATTATGGAAATCAAGGTTTTAGGAACGGGGTGCGGCAAGTGTAAGACAACCTATGCCGTCATCGAGAAGGTCATCAAGGAGAACAACATCACGGCGACAATTACCAAGGTCGAGGATATTATGGAGATAATGAACTACAATATCCTCGCAACCCCAGCCGTAGTGGTTGATGGCGAGGTGAAAATCAAGGGCTATGTGCCAAGCGAAACGGAGATTAAAAAGTTGTTGGGCGTATGATACAGCAATTTGCAGATTGGCTGGTGTATGGCGTCTTGAGGTTGGATGCCGTCACGCCATTGGGTACGGCTGTCAATTTCTTTTTTTACGACAGCATCAAGATTATTATACTGCTTTTCAGTATTAGTTTTGTTATGGGCATTATCAATGCCTACTTCCCAATAGAGCGACTACGCCAATACCTCTCCACACACAAACTCTATGGCTTAGACTACTTTTTGGCGGCTATCTTTGGTGGTATTACCCCGTTCTGCTCCTGCTCATCTGTACCGCTCTTTATCGGCTTTGTAAAGGGTGGAATACCGTTGGGCGTAACGTTGACATTTCTTATCGCCTCACCTCTGGTGAGTGAGGTGGCGGTGGCTATGTTCCTTGGTTCGTTTGGAGTGAAGGTAACACTAATTTATGCTGTGAGCGGTATGGTGCTGTCGATGATTGCAGGGCTTATTTTGAGCCGTATGCACCTCGAGCCTTATTTGACCGATTGGGTGAAGGCGGCACAGACACAATCCTCAGAGCAGAGTGCGATGTGGGAGGCCGAGAAGACGCCCTTTTTCAAGCGATTGCCTGCCATTACTCGTGAATCGTGGGGCATTGTGCGAGGCGTATTGCTCTATATCCTAATTGGTGTTGGCATTGGAGCTACGATGCACGGCTATGTTCCCGAAGGCTTCTTTGAGCAATACCTCTCGGCAGAAAATTGGTGGGGCGTGCCACTTGCCGTAATACTTGCCGTACCGATGTATGCCAATGCTGCGGGCATTGTGCCCATCATAGAGGTATTTGTGGCAAAGGGTATTCCGTTGGGTACTGCCATTGCCTTTATGATGGCAATCATTGGGCTATCTATCCCCGAAGCTACCATGCTCAAGAAAGTGATGACTTGGCGACTGATAGGTATTTTTTTCAGCGTGGTTACGTTACTGATTATTATTTCCGGTTATTTGTTTAATTGGATTCTGTAAGGTTATAGAGACGTAAAATGCAAGGGTATGATAATTTTTTTGTATCTTTGCTTTAATCCGTTATATGTGCAGATGATAAAATAAAGTTATGTATTTAAGAGTTGGGAAAAGGAACTATATATAAACGTGAGTTCGATGAATTCAAAAGAATGAGATCTGTGTGTCCAAAGTCTTTTGTACATTGAAACATAGTTTCTTCGGGAACGTGTAAGATACTAGGATAAGCATAATTTTGTCCTTTGATATGGTGGATTTTCGATGATAAGAACGCCAAGTTTTACTCCTCAGTGTATATTTGACATCTTCTTATCAAAAAATGAAGAAATCATCTGCCATACAGAATAATTCAGTAACTTTGCCCTCAATGAATATAACGATTATTGTTTGTAATACTTTGTATTTGAGACTATAAAGTTGCAATAATTTTCGCTAATCACCCATTTTTAGCTGTTATAATTCATCGAACTCACGTTAATTTTCTCCCATATTTTTTGACTTTTCTTTTTCTCAATCGTATAATAGTCAAAAGCAACATCGCAAAATGATAAAGATAGACGAAAACATAGTGATTAGATGCCAGCGGGGCGAAAAGGAGGCTTTTCGTGACGTGGTGAGGACGTATCAGCGGATGGTGTTTTCGTTGGCGTTGAAGATGTTGTGCGATGAGGAAGAGGCGAAGGATATGGTTCAGGAAACGATGATACGGGTGTGGCAAAGCATAGAAGATTATGACAGGAAGAGGAGTTTTACCACATGGATTTACACGATAGCCGTACGCCTTTGTCTGGACAGATTGAAGAGCATGAAACGTGTGGTGATGATGCCTGATGATGAGTTGGTGCTGAGACGGGTTGCTTCAGGGATGGATGTGCATCAGGCATTGGAGAACGAAGAATGGGTGGCAATGGTGAGGATGATGGCTGACGGATTGAGCGAGAAGCAGCGGCTGGTGTTTACACTCGTCCAGATGGAAGGGCTTTCGTCTACAGAAGTGGAAGAAATAACGGGTTTGAACAGCAGGCAAGTGAAAAGTAATTTGTATGTGGCTCGTCAAACTATTCGTGAACGATTAAAATTGTTAGGTTATGAATAAGATAGATGATATGTTAGATAGACTTCAGGGACAGATGCCTGAACTTGATAACCCTGACGAGATGCTGGAAAACATCATGCAAAACTTGCCTGATAGGGAGATGTCCCTTCCTGAAAGGGAGTCGAAACCTCAGGTGTGGCTGGTGGCTTTGCGTGTCATCACTTCGGCAGCTGCCATTTGGCTGATAGGGCTTTTTGCCTATGTGAACTGGCCTCAGGAATCTGCGGCTTACAATATGAATGCTTATATAACCGACTTTCCACAAGGCAGCACGATCGAGAATGTGTACACACGCTGCATGAGGAAGAGTCAGACGAAATCAGTAAGTTACACTCAATTAAAACAAATGATTTATGCGAAAAAATAGTTTATACCTGATACTTCTGATATCAGCAATGTTTGCTGCTTCTTGCGACAAGCCGAATGTGAAGATGCACACCATCATTCGTGAGGATGGTCTCTGCGAACGTGAAGTCAGTTACACGACCATCATGTCGAAGGAAATGCGTGATTCTCTCTGGAGTGGCAACAAGGTGAGTTGGGCATATCCTGTGCCTGAATGTTTGAATATGAATGCTTTTATGGCTTCACATACTCGTACGGAAGAAGATACTGTGACTACGACCTTTAGGAATATCTTCCATTCTGTGGAGGAGATGTGCCTTCAAAGCCCATTGCAATTAAACGGGACGCGGCTGAAATCGACAGCTAAGTTGGAGAAGAAAAATCGCAGGTTCTATACTTTATATACTTATACAGAGACATTTACTTGTGTGGGTGACACATTCAAGATTCCTGCTACCAACTATGCTGATAAAGATGTTGTCAGGTATTGGTTTACGGGTCAGCCCAATCTGCTGCAAGGACTTAGTGGGGCAGAGGCTTCTGAGAAAATCAGCAAGATGGAGCCTTTTGTGACACAATGGATTAACGATAATTTCTTCAAGCTGTGCTTTGACTTTATTGTCAATAACTATGATTCCATCCAGAATCCTCCTGTGGGGAGAGAACAATTTGTGGAGCTTCATGATTCGTTGGCCGACTATCTTTTGAACAGAACGGGAGACATCCTTCTTGTGAATCCAAATGAGGTGTTTGAAAACTTCTTCCATTCAGATGCTTATGCAATATTCTTCGATGGAGATACGTCATGTGGAAAGGCTTTGGAGGAAGAATTATCCACGCACATGAACATCTTCTGGTTCTCTGTGCCTTATTCTCTCACCATGCCAGGCACTATAGTTGATGCTGGCACAGGAGTGGTCAAGGATGGCGTTATCCACTATCCGCTGACAGGTGAACGCCTTATTCCTCAAGACTATACCATTACGGCTACTTCGCGTGTGACGCATGCTTGGACATATATCGTAGCAGTTCTCATTTTTGTTGTTTTCATTGGCAGTTTCCTCTATAAGGGAAGAAAGAGAAGAAATCAGAAGATTAAGTCACGATTTGAAGAACGAGTTTCCTCAAAAAAGAATGAATAATTGAGAAACTTTAGTTTCACCGCCTGCTTAATGTTTAAGACACCATGCTTGAAAATTTTCAAACGCGGTGTCTTAAACATTAAGCAGGCGGTGAGCATGTAGGAGTCAATCCTTGTTTTGAATCAAAAAAATCAAAATGTTTTGTTTTTTCTCTCACTTAATCGTAACTTTGCAAACTTAAAAGAAGAAAGATATGGTACATTTGGACAAGGAACTGGCACGTGAGAAGTATGAATCGTTGGATGGCATTAGCTTCATTCAGTGGGTAACAGACGGCTATTTGACGAGTATTGGTGGGGCTTTGACAGCTGAGAACATGGAAATGCTGAGTGCAGCACAACATTCTGTGCTGTGTTACCGCTATGTGCTGGATGAGGTGATGGAGGGTGGATTCATTCAGCTGATTCTGAACGGATATGCACCTTATGTGTTGGAAGGGCCTTTCCCAATGGTGGTAAAAAAAGAGTGGGGAAGCGTGGAAGGGCAGGAAAAGGTGATGAGGGATTTCTCAAAGTTGTTGTATGATGCTAAGAAGGAATATCACAAGCATCAGGAGGAACTCTCGCAAGACATGAACGATGAGGAATTTATGGCGCTCTATGAGCAGTTGGAAGAGTTGAATGAGTTGGGTGATGACTTCTTGGACGAGCATCAGGAGGATGTGACTCCAATGGTGGCGAAGATGATTGTAGAGCATTTGGATATGTATATGTAAGATTATGGGAAAGAGTAAGATATCGAAGAATCAGCAGGTAAATATCAAAAATAAGAGGGCATCGTTTGACTATGAGTTTATTGATACCTTCACGGCTGGCATCGTCTTGACGGGTACGGAAATCAAGAGCATTCGTGCGGGCAAGGCAAGTTTGGTGGATACGTACTGCTACATCAATAATGGCGAGATGTGGGTGAAGAACATGTATGTGGCGCTGTATATGGAGGGCTCCTACAATAACCATGTGGAGCGGCGGGAACGGAAGCTGCTGCTGAACAAAAAGGAAATTCGCAATTTGCAGGATGATACAAAGGTGCCAGGCTTTACTATTGTGCCAGTTCGTCTTTTCATCAACGAGAAAGGATTGGCGAAGCTGGTTATCGCATTGGCGCGAGGAAAAAAAGAATATGATAAGCGACAGACTTTAAAGGAGAAAGAGGACAGAAGGGAAATGGACAGGGCTAAGAAAGTGATATTATGACACTACATGACGCAATTAAAGAGCGCATTCTGATTCTGGATGGTGCGATGGGCACGATGATTCAGCAGTATGGGCTTACAGAAGAGGATTTTAGAGGAGAACAATTCAAGGATGTACCAGGACAGATGATGGGCAACAACGACATCCTGTGCCTGACTCGTCCTGATGTGATTGCTGATATCCATCGAAAGTATCTTGAGGCAGGTGCTGATCTTATCACGACGTGTACTTTCTCTTCGCAACAGGTGTCTATGGCTGATTATGGTGTGGAGAATGATTGCCGTGAAATGAACTTGGCAGGAGCAAAGATTGCACGGCAGTTGGCAGATGAATATACGGCAAAGACACCAATGAAACCTCGTTTTGTGTTGGGTGATGTCGGACCTACGAATAAAACATTGAGTATTTCGCCCGATGTGAATAATCCCGCCTTGCGAAGCCTTACTTACGATGAATTGGTTGATGCCTACACAGAGCAGATGATGGCACTTATAGAAGGTGGGGTGGATGCTCTGCTCATCGAAACCATCTTTGATTCTCTTAATGCCAAAGCCGCTATTTATGCATCAGAAAAAGCGATGGATTTAATCGGGAGGCGTCTCCCTTTGATGCTATCCATTACCGTGAGCGATATGGCTGGGCGTACCCTGTCTGGGCAAACTTTGGAAGCATTCTTGGCAAGTATGCAGCATGCCGACATCTTCTCTATTGGCTTGAATTGTTCGTTTGGTGCCCGTCAATTGAAACCCTTTTTGAAGACGTTGGCGGAGAAAGCACCTTATTATATTTCAGCGCACCCTAACGCAGGACTGCCAAACTCTCTGGGGCTTTACGACCAGACGCCCGACATGATGGCAGAACAGGTGGGGGAATATGTGGACGAGGGCTTGGTCAACATTCTTGGTGGCTGTTGTGGCACAACTGAAAAGTTTATCGAGCTTTATCCATCTATTGTAGAAGGCAAGAAACCCCACGTGCCTGTTGAGAAGCCGAAAAACATGTGGCTGAGCGGCTTGGAAATGTTGGAACTTACGCCCGAACGCCGATTCGTGAATGTGGGCGAGCGTTGCAATGTGGCAGGCTCTCGCAAATTTCTCCGTCTCATCAACGAAAAAAACTATGAGGAGGCCCTTTCTATCGCACGAAAACAGGTGGAGGATGGGGCGTTGGTGCTCGACATCAATATGGACGACGGACTTCTCGATGCCAAGCACGAGATGGTCACGTTCCTCAACCTCTTGATGAGCGACCCTGACATTGCCAAGGTGCCGATGATGATTGACTCTAGTGATTGGGAAGTCATCAAGGCGGGTCTCAGATGTGTGCAGGGCAAGAGCATCGTTAACAGCATCTCGCTGAAAGAAGGCGAAGAGAAGTTTCTCGAGAAAGCCCGTGAAATTAAGCGTTTAGGTGCAGCTACCGTCGTGATGGCATTCGATGAACAGGGACAAGCAACCACTTTTGAACGTAAGATTGAGATTTGTGAACGTGCCTATCGCCTCCTTGTGGATAAGGTGGGCTTCAGTCCTCTTGACATTATCTTCGACCCTAATGTGTTAGCTGTTGCTACGGGTATGGAAGAGCACAATAGCTATGCGCTCGATTTTATCCGTGCCACCGAGTGGATTCACAAGAACCTGCCTGGGGCTCATGTGTCGGGAGGAATCAGTAACCTTTCCTTCTCGTTCCGCGGCAACAACTACATCCGCGAGGCTATGCATGCTGTATTCCTCTACCACACCATTGCGGTGGGTCAGGATATGGGCATTGTCAACCCTGCCACGCAAGTTTTGTTTAGTGACATTCCTGACGATGTGTTGACTGCCATTGATGATGTGTTGCTTAATCGTACTTCTGATGCAACAGAAAATCTGATTGAAATTGCTGCGCGAATTAAAGCTGAGAAAGATGCAGAAAAAGAGGTGCTTAAAAATGGTGGAGTTTTACCAAAGACTCCTGCTTCCGATTGGCGAAACGGTACCGTGGAGGAGCGACTGAAATATGCCTTGGTGAAGGGGGTTGCAGACTACTTGGAAACCGATCTTGACGAAGCTGCCCAACAATGCGACAATCCTGTGAAGATTATCGAAGGGCCGTTGATGGATGCCATGAATACTGTTGGCGATCTCTTTGGAAGTGGGAAGATGTTCCTGCCGCAAGTGGTAAAAACTGCACGAACAATGAAGAAGGCCGTAGGCATCCTTCAGCCCCTCATCGAGGCAAGCCGTTCGGAAGGTGCACAGAAGGTCGGCAAGGTGTTGTTGGCGACCGTTAAGGGCGATGTGCATGATATAGGCAAGAACATTGTGAACGTAATTCTTGCCTGCAACAACTACGAAGTCATCGACTTGGGTGTGATGGTGCCAACGGAAACCATCGTAGATAAAGCTATAGAAGAAAACGTCGATATCATCGGGCTTTCAGGACTCATTACTCCTTCGTTGGAAGAAATGGTGGACGTGGCACGTGCCCTCGAAGTACGTGGCTTTGACATCCCCATTATGATTGGTGGTGCCACGACGAGCGAACTCCACACTGCCCTCAAGATTGCTCCCGTCTATCATGGTCCCGTGTTATGGATGAAGGATGCTTCGCAGAATGTCATTGCCAGTGCCCGTTTGCTGAATTCCGCCACACGCGAGGAATTCATAAATGAATTGGAAAAAAAATATGCCGAACTCCGTTCCGAAAAAGCAGAAGGGGAGTCCGGCATGCTAAGTCTTGAAGAAGCTCGCAAACACAAGCCTAATTACTTCAAATAAAAGCTTGGCATATTTGACATGAAAGTCGTGTTTCTTTAGCTGAGTCTTTTGGCTTCGTTCCACCAAGTGTCCATCTGTGCCAAAGTTAGGTCTTTCAAATCCAAACCTTTTTCTTTTGCTTTGGCTTCTACATAGTTAAAGCGTTTGATGAACTTCTGGTTGGTAAGTTCAAGTGCATTGTCTGGATTGATTTTATAGAGACGGGCCGCATTGATGAGGCTGAACAGCACGTCGCCAAATTCCTCTGTAGCATGTTGCTTGGCGATTTCCTTTGCTTCGTCACTTTCTGCATTATTGTAAGCTAATTCTACTTCTGCTTCAAATTCGGTGATTTCCTCTTTTACTTTTTTCCAAACCTCGTGACGTTCTTCCCAATCGAAGCCTACATTGCGTGCCTTGTCTTGAATCCGGTATGCCTTGACAAGTGAGGGTAGAGCATCAGGTACACCTGAAAGCACTGTCTTATTACCATCCTTCTCTTTTGTTTTGATTTGTTCCCACGTTTGGCGTACCTGGTCGGGCGTGTTGGCAATGATATCGCCATAAACATGAGGATGGCGGAAAATGAGTTTGTCACAGAGTTTGTTGCATACGTCTGCCACATCGAAGGCGCCTTTCTCTTCGCCAATCTTTGAATAGAAGACGATGTGAAGCAGCACATCACCTAATTCTTTGCAAATATTGATATCGTCATCTTTGATGAGAGCGTCACATAATTCGTAAGTTTCTTCAATAGTATTGGGACGCAAAGATTCATTGGTTTGTTTTTTGTCCCATGGACATTTTTCTCGAAGGTCATTCATAACATCGAGAAGACGTCCGAACGCTTCCATTTTTTCTTGTCTTGTATGCATATTCTTTGTTTATTGGGGTATGTTTGCTATTATTTTCTGCAAAGTTACGATTTTTTGCTGAAAATGTTTGCGAGAACGAAAAAATAACTCTACCTTTGCACCGCAATTGACGGAGGAATCCCTATAGCAGGGGATGAGTAGAACAACGTTTTTGCAGATTCAGAACTTAGGTTCCGGAAGGATGGGTGAGTGGCTGAAACCACCAGTTTGCTAAACTGACGTACGGGTTACCGTACCGGGGGTTCGAATCCCCCTCCTTCCGCTTATTTTCTGATTTGGCGCTTTCGTCTAGCGGCTAGGACACATGCCTCTCACGCATGGAACACGGGTTCGATTCCCGTAGGCGCTACAAAACTTCGGAATCAAAGCCCTGTAAGGGCACTTGGCGCTTTCGTCTAGCGGCTAGGACACATGCCTCTCACGCATGGAACACGGGTTCGATTCCCGTAGGCGCTACGAGGGTGGAGAGAAAATCTTATGATTTTCTTTTTTTGTTTTTAAACATATTATAATAAAGGAGGAGGATTTTATTCCCCCTCCTTTTTAAGTTTGTGTCTCATGAAAACGAAAAGTTGCTCTAGTGAATCTATGCGTTTATTTCGTATCAATTTCTTCCATCATGTTTATCTCATTACCTTTTGGGTCGATAAACTTATATTGCAAGAAACCAAGTTCTTGGCTAGCATAGACTTTTACGCCAAAACCATACTTCATTTGCCATTTAAGATAAAGGCTTATGATGCCCTTGGTTATAAATGCTTCTACGTATGGATTGACATAGAGCTTAAATCTCTTTTGACCAAGATTGTTGACAACGTAATCAATTTTGTTTTCCAAAGAGTCTGTGAATAGGATAGACGATTTAATTGTCCCTTTGCCAAAGCATGTTGGGCAAACCTCTTCTACATGTACGTCCATTGCAGGACGTACTCTTTGTCGAGTTATTTGCATGAGCCCGAATTTGCTGAGTGGCAATATGTTATGTTTGGCTCTATCGTTCTTCATCAGCTGTGTCATGTGTTCGTAGAGCTTTTGATTATGCTCTGCGTTGTTCATGTCGATGAAGTCAATCACGATGATTCCTCCCATATCGCGAAGACGGAGTTGGCGTGCTAATTCTTCAGCCGCTCCCATGTTGACAGTGAAAGCGTTTTCTTCTTGGTTGTCAACTCCGCGATTGCGGTTTCCTGAATTGACATCTACGACATGAAGTGCTTCGGTGTGTTCAATGATGAGATATGCACCATGTTTGTAGCTGACTGTACGTCCAAGTCCCGATTTGATTTGCTTCGTCACTCCGAAGTTGTCGAAAATTGGAACGTTCCCTTTGTAGAGTTTTACGATAGACTCTCTTTCTGGGGCAATGAGGCTGACATATTTTTTTACTTCCGCAAAAACTTCTTCGTTGTTGACATGAATACTTTCGTAGGAAGGGTTAAATAAGTCACGCAGCATGGAGACTGTACGGCCAGTTTCTTCATGTGCAAGTACTGGCAGACTTGTAGCTTTTTGAATCTTCGTTATGCAGTCATTCCATGAATCAACTAGTAGGTTGAGTTCTTTGTTGAGTTCTGCGGCTCTTTTTCCTTCTGCCACAGTCCTGACGATGACTCCGAAGTTTCTAGGTTTGATGCTCTGTATGAGCTGCTTCAGACGTGTACGTTCTTCTTTTGACTTGATTTTAGAACTTACGTTTACTTTGTCAGCGAAAGGTATTAAAACTAAAAATCTTCCTGCAAAGGAAATTTCTCCTGTAAGTCTTGGTCCCTTTGTATTGATGGGCTCTTTGGTGACTTGTACCATCACTTCTTGTCCCAATTCAAGCACGTCTTGTATGCTTCCTATTTTCTCCAGCGCAGACTGGTTTGTCGCCTTTGCCATAGGTGCAAGCTTTCTACGGTCGCTCGCAACCTGTTTCACATACTTCTCTAAGGAGAGAAATTGTTTGCCTAAATCTTGGTAGTGCAGAAATGCTTCGCGTTCATGACCCACATCGACGAAACATGCATTGAGTGCCGGCATAATTTTCTTAACTTTCCCGGCATAGATGTTGCCTACTGAATATTTTGTCTCGTGCCCTTCTTTCTGAAACTCAACGAGTTTTTGATCTTCGAGCAGCGCGATGGTTACTTCATTAGGCTGAGCATCGATGATAAGTTCGCTGGTCATTCTTGCTTACCTTTATGTTTAAGTTTGTTTATACAGAAAAAGAGCACACCTTTGTAGACATCCTTTAGCAGGGACTCTCAGATAGGGTATGCTCTTTATTCTGCCGTCCATAAGGCGGAGTGAAGTTTCTCAACTTTACTTGTTCTTATGGCGATTCTTTCTCAGTCTCTTCTTACGTTTGTGAGTAGAGATCTTGTGTCTTTTCTTCTTCTTACCGTTTGGCATAGTTGTTGAAAATTTAGTTGTTTATAATTTAGTTTGTTGTTTCTTTTTGATGAATGAATGTATGTTGTACACTCATTCGGAGTGCAAATTTAGTTCTTTTTCTTGTAAATAGGAAATTTTTATCTGTGAAAATATCTGCATTGTTATGAATAATCATCAAAAACACCTAAATTTGCAAAAAAATAGTTGAGGATTTTATGATTAAACGTGCATGTTATTTGTTTTTTATCTTATTTAATATTTGTTTTTTATCTGTTCAAGCACAGCATAGAGATAGCCTAGAGTTATATAGCCAGGAGGCTTCTGATGTGTTGAAAAAGTATAAAAATAGATTGTCTTGGGATGCTGCAAAAAAGGAAAATACGACTATGGATGTGTCCGAAGTGACGATGTCGCCATATATGTTTAAGTTGATAGGGCCTGGTATATATTACAGTTCTGCATTAAAAGAAAATTTAGGGGTTGATTATGCGCTCCCTGGTGCTTCTTCAGGTGTGGAAACGTCTGAATTGATGGATTATAGGAGTGTTTTGAATTCTGGAATCGATGAGGCTTTGTTGAATGCTTATGTGAATAATCCTTCTGCTTTCCGATATTATGATTCACAGGTTGAATCTGAAGATTTGGTTACATCGGAGCCTGTTGTAAATGCTAAGCCTGATGATTTAGAGGCTATTTATCAGAAAACTACAGAAATCAAGGATGTTGCAGAGATTGTGGATGACGTGGAGGTGGAGATACAGATAGAAAAACCTAATTTTTGGACAACAACAGGACAATTCAAATTTCAATTTTTGCAAAATTATGTGTCTGAGAAATGGTGGCGTGGAGGAAATAATAATGTGGACCTTTTCACACAATTGACACTTAATGCCAATTACAACAATCAAAAAGGCATTACTTGGGAAAATTTATTGGATATGCGTTTGGGATTCGTTACAGCCTCTTCTGATTCTATTCACCGATTTTTGACCAATAATGATAAAATTCGTTTGTTCTCTAAATTGGGCATTCGGGCTATCAAAAATTGGAATTATACATTGTCTACGGAAGCTACCACTCAGTTTTTACCAAGCTACAGAAGCAATGACCGACGTACGTTCTCTAATTTCTTATCGCCATTAGATGTGTTTGTTTCTCTAGGTGTTGACTTTAAACCTTCTCTGAAAAATGGTAATACTTTTTCTGCAGCCATTCTCCCTCTTACTTACAAAATTCGTTACATAGGAGATGATGAGGAGACGATACATAATTCCTATAATATGCGGGGGAAAGATTTCCAGCAAGACTTCGGTTCTAAGGTGGAAGTAAACACCAAACTGACAATTGTGAAAAATCTCACGTGGAAGTCCCGTTTCTATTTCTTCACAACTCATGAATATGTGGAATCGGAATGGGAGAATGTCTTTAATTTCCAGTTCAACAAATATATTTCATGTGAAGTATATACCATTTGGCGTTTTGATGACAACCGAGATAAACGTTACTATGACAGCACATTGGGATATTTTCAGTTTAAGGAGTATTTCAAGCTGGGACTTAACTATGGATTCTGATGGAGAATCAATAGCGGAAGTCTGAGCCGCAATTTGGTTGTAAAAAGGAGTGCCCCACATCGATGCGTCGATGTGGGGCACTCCGTTTCATCGATGTGGGGCATATCGATTTTATAGGGGTTAAAGTGTTTTTTTTAGGGTGGGGGATTGAGCATAACGCAAAGAGGGCTGCACTTCAATATAGCACAGCCCTCTCTATATAAATAATGTATGAATTATTCTTCGTTGAGAATCTTCATTACTTCGCGGCAAGAATAAGCAACAGAAGTACCAGGACCGAAGATGGCTGCTACACCTGCCTTGTAGAGGAAGTCGTAATCCTGAGCAGGGATAACACCACCGGCTGTGATGAGGATGTCTTCACGGCCAAGCTTCTTCAACTCTTCGATAACCTGTGGAATAAGAGTCTTGTGACCTGCTGCGAGAGAAGAAACGCCGAGTACGTCTACGTCGTTCTCTACTGCCTGACGAGCTGCTTCTGCAGGTGTCTGGAAGAGAGGACCCATGTCTACGTCCATACCGCAGTCAGCATAGCCCGTAGCGCAAACTTTGGCTCCGCGATCGTGTCCGTCCTGTCCCATTTTCGCAATCATGATGCGTGGGCGACGACCATTTGCCTGAGCGAATTTCTCTGTTGCGGCGCAAGCTTCTTCGAAAGCTTTGTCGCTCTTTGATTCTGAACTATACACGTTGCTAATTGTTCTGATGATAGCTTTGTAACGGCCTACGACAGCTTCGCAAGCGTCTGAGATTTCTCCAAGCGTACAACGCAGGCCTGCTGCTTTGACAGCGAGGTCGAGGAGGTTGTTCTCGCTCTTCTTTCCATCCTGGAATTCCTGAACGCACTTGGTGATTTCTGCGAGTGCAGCTTTGCATGCAGCTTCGTCGCGATTTGCTTTGAGTTCCTTGAGTGCAGCTTCCTGCTGGAGACGAACTGCTGTGTTGTCGATTTCAAGGATGTCAAGTGGATCTTCGTGGTCAAGGCGATACTTGTTAGTGCCGACGATGGTCTGAGTTCCAGAGTCGATGCGTGCTTGAGTACGTGCTGCTGCTTCCTCGATACGCATCTTTGGCAGGCCTGTCTCGATTGCCTTTGCCATACCGCCGAGTTTCTCGATTTCCTGAATGTGCTCCCAAGCCTTCTGAACGAGCTCGTTAGTGAGTGTCTCTACATAGTAAGAACCTGCCCATGGGTCAATCTGCTTGCACACCTTGGTTTCGTTCTGGATGTAGATCTGAGTGTTACGAGCGATACGAGCAGAGAAGTCTGTTGGCAGAGCGATAGCCTCGTCGAGTGCGTTGGTATGGAGTGACTGAGTGTGACCAAGTACGGCTGCCATAGCCTCGATACAAGTACGACCTACGTTATTGAATGGGTCTTGCTCTGTGAGTGACCAGCCTGATGTCTGAGAGTGAGTGCGGAGTGCGAGTGACTTTGGATTCTTTGCGCCAAAGCTCTTCACAATCTTGGCCCACAGCAGACGGCCTGCACGCATCTTGGCAATTTCCATGAAGTGGTTCATGCCGATTGCCCAGAAGAATGAGAGGCGTGGGGCAAATGCGTCCACGTCGATACCTGCATCTACACCTGTGCGGAGGTAATCCATACCGTCGGCAAGTGTGTATGCCAACTCGATGTCGGCTGTTGCACCTGCTTCCTGCATGTGGTAACCTGAAATAGAGATAGAGTTGAACTTAGGCATCTTTTGTGAAGTGAACTCGAAGATGTCAGCGATAATCTTCATTGAGAATGCTGGTGGGTAGATGTAAGTGTTGCGCACCATGAACTCCTTCAGGATGTCGTTCTGGATAGTACCTGCCATCTCTTCCAGCTGAGCGCCCTGCTCAAGACCTGCGTTGATGTAGAATGCGAGTACAGGAAGTACGCCGCCATTCATTGTCATGGAAACAGACATCTTGTTCAATGGAATGCCTGCGAAGAGGGTCTTCATGTTCTCGAGGGAGCAGATAGAAACACCAGCTTTACCAACGTCGCCAACTACACGTTCATTGTCTGGGTCGTAACCACGGTGAGTAGGGAGGTCGAATGCTACAGAAAGTCCCTTCTGTCCAGATGCGAGGTTACGGCGATAGAATGCGTTAGATTCTTCAGCTGTTGAGAAACCTGCGTACTGGCGGATAGTCCAAGGACGGAAAGGGTACATCATTGAGTAAGGACCGCGGAGGTAAGGAGGAATACCTGCTGCAAAGTCAAGGTGTTCCATGCCTTCGAGGTCTTCTTTTGTATATACTGGCTGAATGTCAATCTGCTCAGGAGTTCTCCAGTTTGCGCTGATGCCATTCTCTTTCTGCCACTGCTGACCATTCTTTTCCTGAATGCCAGCATAAATGTCTATGTTGTTAAAATCTTTTCTTGCCATAATCAGATACCGAGTTTAGCATTGTACGCCTTGAGCGTTTCGAGCTGGTTTGACTTAACGTTGATGAAGTTCTCGATGCCAGCAGCCTTGAGGTCCTCAGCACATGCGGGTGCACCTGCAACCACGTACATGGCACGGCCATTCAGATACTGGAATGCTGGGATAGCGTACTCTGCGTATTCGTCGTCAGAAGAGCAGATGACTACGATGTCTGCACCTGCAGCCATTGCAGCGTCAACACCTTCTTCTACGGTCTTGAATCCAAGGTTGTCAACCACCTTGTATCCAGCAGCAGCGAGGAAGTTGCAAGAGAACTGTGCACGAGCCTGGCGCATAGCGAGGTTGCCGATAGTGAGCATGAATGCTACTGGCTGCTTTCCTGCCTTCTCTGTTGAAAGACGGAGTGATTCGAATTCTGAAGCCAGGCGAGCCTTGTTGAGTGTAGCGATTTCTCCCTTAGGTCCGCAAGCGCAAGCACACTGTACAGGTTCCTTGCCCTCTGAAACTTCTGTGAAGTTAGGGAACTGGTTAGTGCCGAGGATGAATTCCTTGCGCTTGGCTGCATCTGCATGACGCTTATCGTTTGATGCATTTACAGCGTTCTGGATATTGCCGTTGAGCACTTCTGCGAGGAATCCGCTTGCATTTTCTACGGCGAGGAAGAGTTTCCAGCCTTCTTTTGCGATGGCGTCTGTCAGATGCTCGATAGTGTAAGAGCCACCTGCAACATCGACCAGCTTGTCGAAATGTGCCTCTTCCTTCAGCAGCAGCTGCTGGTTGCGAGCAATGCGCTCAGCAAATTCTGTTGGAACTTCGTATGGCTTGTCGAATGGTGTTACCACGATTGAATCTACGTTGGCAAGAGCTGCTGACATTGCTTCTGTCTGTGAACGGAGCAAGTTTACGTATGAGTCAAAAATAGTTTGGTTGTATTCTGAAGTGAAGGCGCAAACGTGCATCTTGCAAGCGCAATCGCACTTTGGCTCATACTGCTTCACAATCTGTGCCCAGAGCATACGTGCTGCACGGAATTTTGCAATTTCCATGAAGTAGTTGTCTGAAACGCCCATGTTGAACTTGATGCGCTTTGCTGCTGCTGTAGCGTCAACGCCAGCCTCTGTGAGCATGTTGAGGTATTCTGCGCCCCATGCCAATGCATAGCCGAGTTCCTGATAGATGTATGCGCCTGCATTGTTCAAGGCAACAGAGTTGACGCTGATGCACTTGTATCCTGGCAGTTCAGCCAGAGCCTCGATGAGAGCCTTTCCTTCTGCGATGAGTGCCGATGTGTCGGTGCCCTTGCAGAGAATCTTGGCGATTGGGTCGAAGTTGATAGAGCCCTTCAGGTCTGCCAATGGATAGTTCTTCTCTTTGAAATACTCAACAAGAACCTTGGCGAGTTCTACGCAATGGCGCTGGCATGTGCTGAAGTTCAGCTCCACATACTGAGGCATGATGCCCTCCAGCAGTTCTGCGACGAACTCCTTGCTGATGCTCTTTCCTGGAACCTTGAAGCCGATAGAATCAACTCCCTTGTTCAGAATGTCGAGTGCCTTCTCGTTGGCCGCTTTTGGACATTCTACGTTGATTTCCTGACGTACAAACCAGAGGTTGTTGTCAGTCTTGTTTCCGCGTACAAAAGGAAATTCTCCAGGCAGAGAATTTACAGCCTTGAGGTCGGCAAGATCCTCGCGGCGATAGAAAGGCTGTACGTCAAAGCCTTCGTTGGTTTTCCAAACCATTCTTTTCTGGAAGTCAGCACCCTTCAGGTCTACCTGAATCTTGTCCAGCCATTCTTGAGTGGTAGGCGCTTGAAACTCAGAAAAGAGTTTTTCTTTCATGTTAGCCATAAAATATTAATTAAAGTTGTTGTAAGTTTTGCACATCATCAATATGTGGAAATGCCCACATGGGTGTAAAAACACACAAAGATACGCATTTTTATTTATATACGGCAAACGAAAAGGGAAAAAAGTGAAAAACTTCTCTTTTGTCACTCTCGTTGCAATTGATATGCACTCTCTGTAACGTTTGTTGCGCAATTTTTCAATCGGAGATTGTATGCTCAAGTCGTGCTTTTGCTATGTGTGGATGCTTGTCGTGCTTGTGTTGAGTTGTCGTGAAAGGCCCATTTTTGTTGTGCTAACAAACGTCATTATGTTGAAGAGCGTATCGTAATTACGATGAACCGCCTGAGACAATTGCGATGAAGAGCGCATCGCATAGGGTAAGGAAAAAGTATGTTGTATGACCTCTTGTTTGTCGGCTCGAAATGGCATTGCTTGCCGAATGAGGAACTTAAATAAAGGGGAATAGGAGCAGAAGGGTAGTGAAAAGCATAAAAAGAGAAATTTATTTGTTCTTCTCTTTAATTTGTGCTACCTTTGTACACGAAGAAATTTTACTAACGATATTGGACGTAACCTTGAATGTGGACATGAAAAAGGTATTCTTGTCGGCAGCGTCTGTTCTGTCGGCTTCTCCTGTTGGAGATATTAAAGATGAAAATTCTGTTTCGAGGAGTGCTGAAGAAGAACAAGCATGGCGAGATGTGCTGGATGAATACGGCAATCCCGATGTGGTTGTAGTTGTGGATGCATCGAGAGGCAATGAGCCAAATGGTGCTGTGCTGGTGTATGATGCTGGAGGAATGGACAATGAAGGGTTCTTCGTGTACGATGGCGTGGCTGTTGATAAAAAAAGTGTGGTTGATGTCACGTTCCATAATGCAGCAATGCCTTATGTGG
This sequence comes from uncultured Bacteroidaceae bacterium, assembly GCA_904501945.1. Lineage (GTDB taxonomy): Bacteria > Bacteroidota > Bacteroidia > Bacteroidales > Bacteroidaceae > Minthosoma. The sequence continues at coordinate 10,053 of CAJGCU010000006.1, read as the reverse complement.
CTAATGCATATTATATTGTTATCTCGATAAAGGATGGCAACGAAAGAAAAATTCAGATTTATGCAGGAAATGATGTGATGTGGGCGAGGGAAGTGTGTGAGGAAATTAAGAAGTGCATTTTGTGTAGGAAAAACTATACCAAAACTTTATAAAAACAACACTTAAACTATGAAAATTAAACATTTAATCATGTCAGTTTTGGCAATGGGCTCAATGGCTGCACAGGCTCAAAAGACTCCTGTGTGGTGCGATCCTGCTGTCAATGAGATTAATCGCAAAATGGATGCGGCAAATTTCTTTGCTTATGAAAGCAAGGAACTCGCTGAGAAATCTCAGGCTCCTCAGGACAATCCTAAGGCGAGGTCTTCTCGCTATCTGTCTATCGAAGGCAAGTGGAAATTCAACTGGGTGGAGAATGCCAATGAGCGCCCGGCTAATTTCTTTGCGCTGGATTATGATGACTCCAACTGGGGTTCTATGCCTGTGCCTGGCATCTGGGAAATGAATGGTTATGGTGATGCCATCTATGTGAACAACCAGTATGCTTGGCGTTCTGACTGGGTGATTGACCCTCCTGCAGTGCAGGACAAGAACAACCACGTGGGTTCTTATCGCCGCACATTCACTATTCCTGCTGACTGGAAGGGCGATAAGATATATATGCATATCGGTTCTGCTACTTCAAACATCACAGTTTATGTGAACGGCAAGTATGTAGGCTATTCAGAGGACTCAAAGGTGGCAGCCGAGTTCGACATCACCAAGTTCATCACTCCAGGCAAGGAGAACCTGATTGCGATGCAGGTGATGCGCTGGTGTGACGGTAGCTGGAACGAGGACCAGGACTTCTGGCGCCTTTGCGGTATCGCTCGCGAATGCTACCTCTATGCACGCCCACAGGCACACATCGAGGATGTGTTCATTACTCCTGACCTGACAAACAACTACAAGGACGGAAAGCTGAATGTGAAGGTGACAACTGCGAATGCGAAAGGCAAGTATCTTGAGATTGTGCTGAAAGACAGCGAAGGCCGTGTGGAATGTTCTCAAAAAGAGCCACTTGAGAAGGAATATAAGGAAATGAACTTTGAAGTGGACTATCCTAAGAAATGGACAGCAGAGACTCCTAACCTTTATAACCTCTACGTCTCTCTTTCTGATGGATTTAACGTAGATAATGATGAATTGATTGAATGTGTTCCTCTGCGTGTAGGTTTCCGTAAAGTCGAAATCAAGAACCAGCAATTGCTCGTGAATGGTCAGCCTGTTCTCATCAAGGGTGTGAATCGCCACGAGATTGACCCAGATGGCGGCTATGTTGTATCTGTAGAGCGCATGATTCAAGATATTCAGGTGATGAAGCAGCTCAACGTTAATGCTGTTCGTACTTGCCATTATCCAGACGACCCACGCTTTTATGAGCTTTGCGACATCTATGGTATCTACATGACAGCTGAAGCAAACATAGAAAGCCACGGTATGGGATATGGAGAGCGTTCTTTGAGCAAGGACCCACGCTTCCACGATATGCACATCGAGCGCCAGCGTCATAATATATATGTATATAAGAATCATCCTTCAATCATCGTTTGGTCTCTTGGTAACGAAGCTGGCTATGGAAAGAATTTTGAGGATTCTTATGATTTCGTGAAGGCTTACGACCCATCTCGCCCATGCCAGTATGAGCAGGCAGGCAACTGGGGAAAGACAGACATCTACTGCCCAATGTATGCTGACTACGGCCATTGTGAGCGCTACTGCAAGGAAGGCAACGAACGTCCGCTCATCCAGTGCGAATACTCTCACACGATGGGTAACTCTGCTGGTGGCTTTAAGGAATACTGGGATTTGGTTCGCAAATATCCAAACTATCAGGGTGGATACATCTGGGATTACATCGACCAGGGACTTCGTGGTACCAGCAAGATCACAGGCAAGCAGATTTGGACTTACGGTGGTGACTATGGCCGTTTCCCTGCATCTGATAACAACTTCAACTGTAATGGTGTTATCAATCCTGACCGTGTGCCTAACCCTCATGCGTATGAGATTCAGTACTTCTATCAGAATATTTGGGCAACGCTGGTGGATGCAAAGATAGGTAAGGTAGAAATTTATAACGAGAACTTCTTCAAGTCTCTCGATGATGTTTTCATGGATTATGAAATCCTTGTGGACGGAAAGAGCATCAACAAAGGCATCCTTCCTATTGCCGACTTGAATATCAAGCCACATGAAAAGACATCTGTAGGCATTGAAGCCGTTGCAAAGGCTGTTGCTGATGCTGGCAATAAGGGCAAGGAAATTCTGCTTAACGTAAACTTCCGTTTGCTTTACGACACTCCTCTCCAAAAAGCAGGCGATGTGATTGCTCACAACCAGTTTGAGGTTGCTCCTTACACATTCCCAACAGTTGAGGCTGTGACTGCACAGGCAGAGAAGCCTGCTGTTCAGCTAGATGACCGTGCAGCTTACGCCGTTCTTTCTGCTAATGGCGTGGAAGTGACATTCGACAAGCGTTCTGGTTATGTTGCTTACATCGATGTGGATAATGTTCCAATGATGACCAATGATATTCAACTCACTCCTGACTTCTGGCGTGCAGCAACCGACAATGACTTTGGTGCAGGCTTACAGAATCGTCTTGGCGCATGGCAACATCCTCGCATCTCGAGAAAGGCATTTGACATCAAGCAAGATGGTGTTAACTATGTAGTGACTGCTGAATATGATATTCGTCAGCTTGAAGCATCTGTGAAGCTCACTTACGTCATGACACCAGAGGGCAAGCTTGTTGTAACTCAAGATTTGACCGTGAATCCAGAGGCTAAAGAGAAGCCACAGCTCATGCGTTATGGTATGCAGATGCGTATGCCAAAGGAATTCTCACAGATTGAGTACTATGGAAAGGGACCTCACGAGAACTACATCGACCGTAATAGCGGACAGAACCTTGGCATATGGAAACAAACAGTAGCTGAGCAGTTCTGGGGATATGTCCGTCCACAGGAAAACGGTACTAAGACAGGCGTTCGCTATTGGACAATTACAAATGCTGAAGGCAAGGGCTTGAAGTTTGAAGGCATTCAGCCTCTTGAGTGTCAGGCTCTCAATTACACGGAAGATGACCTTCAGCCTGCTCGTGAAAAGAGACAGTATCACAGCGGCGACCTCATCGAACGCCCATTCACAGACCTCCACATCGCGGCTCGCTCTATGGGTGTCGGTTGTGTGAACTCTTGGGGAGCATGGCCACGTCCAGAGTATCAGATGCCGTACAAGGATTATACCTATACATATATAATCTCACCAGTAAAGTAATAAGATAATACATATTTCTAAACACAATCAGGGGATGCGTTATGGCGCATCCCCTGATTGTGTTTAGAAATATTGGTGTCCAGTAAACATTCACCTGAGCCTATAAGCACTAATTTCCCTGTTTTACAAATCCTTCTTAAAAGAGATTTACCGGCTGTCCAAGAAAATATTGTTATTGAAACGTTTCCTGATTTTTAGCAGATAGTAATAAATACCGTTCGTTGATGTCTGTGCACGAGATTGGCAAAATCAAAAAAGGCATTTGAAATTCTAAAGCGAACAAATGCTTGATTATGAAACGACCTGACATCGGGCCATGAAGCGAATCATCTTTGATGAATGAAGCGAACTTACTTTCAAACGTGTGTTTTCTTTGGGAAATATAATTGATTCTTGTTGCTATAATGAGAGGCTTCCGTAAGTTTGTCATGGTCAGTATCAGCTCTGTTCCGCCATTTTATGATATATTTTTTCGTAGGACTCACATTGTTTAAGAATTATTTTGCTGGAGTCTTTTTCTTGATGCTTTGGTTTCTCTTAATGATATTGTATGCTTGGTAAATTCCAAGTTCTCCTGCTTTAGAAAGGTCTGGTATAGCACCAATGGGGTCGTCTATAAGGAGTTTCAGCAGTCCTCTATTGTAGTAGGCTTCGGCAAAAGAATCGTTAAATTCCAGCACTTGGCTGAAGCCGTCAATTGCATCGTTGATGTTCCCTGCTTGTGCATCTTGGAAAGCTTTTTCGAAACAGGTGATAATGCTGTCTCGTCCAGCCTCTCTGTATATATTATATGTATTTTGAGTTGGAAGAATCAGTTTTGCGCTTTGTTCGCGGTTCTGTACTTTACCTCTATATTCACTTTCGTAGGTCTGTTCTTGCTCGCTGCTGTCTTCTTCCACAAGCTTATTGTAATCTTCTATATTGAATTCTGATTTTTTTCGAGTCTTGTTCTTCTGTCGAGAAGTGGAAGTCGTGTAGCCGTAGCGTTGTGCTATTTGTTCTTTCAAGACATGTTCTTCGTCCTTTGTGGCTCCTGCAATGTCGCCTATTTTGCGCCGTGCAGCCGCACGGCGTTCGTATCCGTATAGGAACTTGGGATATTCTTCAATGACAGTTGTGTAGTCTTGTATGGCTCCTTGATAGTCGCCTGTATTTTCGAGCAGCGTTGCCCTGTTAAAGGTTGCCATCATATCGCTGGGGTCAATTGAAAGTATGAAATTGAAGTCTTCGATGGCAAGGTTGTCGGCTCCTACATTGGCACGCAGTAGTCCTCGGTTGTAATGGCCGATGAAATTGCGTGGTTCAAGATTCAATGCCTGATCATAGTCGTTCATGGCATCGTAGTACTTGTTCAGATAGTAGTGGCACAAAGCTCTGTTGATGAGAGAACCGGCTTGGTTGGGATTTAGCCTCAAGGCTTCTGTGTAAAGTTTAATGGATTCTTCGTATTGCTGGTGGCTCATCTGTATTCCAGCCTTAGCGTTGAGCGCGTTTATGTTGTATTTGTCTGTTTCGAGCGCTTTGTTGATGAGTGCTTCGGCCGCTACAGTATCTTGTTTCTGCATTTGAATCTGTGCCTTAATGTTGTATCCGTCGGCATGTTTTGACCATTTCTTGATGATAATGTCGCTAATGCTGTCGGCTTGATTGAGGCTGTCCATCTGCATATAGCAGAGTGTGAGGTTATGCCATAGTGGTCGGATTTCAGGAGCGAGCTCTGTGGCCTTCTTGTAGTCGGAGATGGCTTGCGGATATTCGTTTCTGTTGATGTGTGCAAGTCCTCGCAATTCGTAACTGCTGTGGACAAAGGGATTACGCTTGATGGCTTCAGAGCAATCAAGTATAGCGCCAGAATAATCGTCGAGGTAGAACTTCGCCACACCACGATAGAAATAGGGCTCGTAAAGATGTGGCTTGTAGTTGATGATGAGGTTGAAATAACTGATGGACAGAACATAGTCGTCATACGCAAGCGCATTTCGGGCTACGTTCATCATGCGCTCAGTGTCGATTTGGGCAAAAGACACTAAAAACGCATAACTTAGAGCTAAAAGTGATAATGTCCTTTTCATGTATAGTGAGGTTAAGAGGCCTTCATCCTCGTTTTTCTCCTCGCTTTCTCCTCATTTTATCCTCGGTTGGGCTTGCACTTGTAATGTGCCGTAAATTTGCCTTTTGCCATTGCAAGGAGTTTGGATTTGATGATTTGTTTGCGGAATGGCGATAGGTGGTCGATGAACATTTTTCCTTCGAGATGGTCGTACTCGTGCTGGAAAACTCGTGCTTCGAATCCTTCAAGCCATCTTTCTTGCTCTTCCCCGTTTTCGTCAATGTAGTTGACGAGGACTTTCGCTGGACGCTTTACACTCTCATTGATACCTGGTATTGAGAGGCAGCCTTCCGACATGGATGTTGTTTCTTGGCTTTCTTCGATGATTTCAGGGTTGATGAAGGTGTGAAGATAGCCTTCATATTGAGGTTCGTCTTCGGCAAGGACGTCAAGGTCGATGATGAAGAGACGAATGGGAAGTCCAATTTGTGGAGCAGCAAGACCCACACCTTCAGAACGGCGCAGCGTTTCAAACATGTTGTCGATGAGTTCTTTCAGGTTGGGGTAGGTTTCGTAATCAATTTCTTCGGCAGTTTTTCTGAGTACTGGCTGCCCGAATATGTACATTGGTAGTATCATCTTATTGTGCTATTTAATAAATTTATTGAGAATGACTGAATCAGGCGCTTTCGGGTCAGAAGCCTATAGATTTGCTTTGCATATAGTCTTCCAAGATGATGGTAGCGCTGATTTTATCAACTAAAGCTTTGTTCTGGCGTGCTTTCCTGCTGATGCCGCTGTCTCTCATGGCTTGGTGGGCAAGTGCAGATGTGAAACGCTCGTCGTAATAGGTCACCTCCTTGCCTGGGAACAGCTTTTTTAGGCGGTTGAAGAATGGCTCGATGCGCTTCATGTTTTCGCTGTTCTCTCCGTTCAGTTGTGTGGGTTTTCCTACGACGATGGTACAAACGTCTTCTTTCGCCACATAATCCAAGATGAACTTTTCCAGTTCCTTCGTTTCAACTGTGGTAAGTCCATTGGCAATCATTTGCAGCGTGTCTGTTACAGCGATGCCTGTTCGTTTTTGTCCGTAGTCTATGGCGATGATTCGTGACATTCTTATCTTCTGTTTAATACCATTGGATAGAGCTTGAGTAGCTCGATTTCTTGTCGTATTTGAGCGCATCCGTAAGCGTGCTTGCATTGGCGCGCAGCGAGATGTGGTAGCTCGTATAGACTCCAAAAACAAGGCCGCATGAGATGTTGAAGCAGTGCATGTCTCTGGAGATGTTAACCGTTGTCATGGAGATGGCTTTGTTGGTAAAGTCCCATCCAGATGAGAAACTGCAGTTCCAGTTTGTTGCTAATTTCAAGTTGCCCGAGAAGTTGAGGTTCTGGGTGAATTTGTATGGATAACGCATGTTCTTCACATTGATTTCCTTGCTTCTGTCTTCTGCCATTGTTATACCGTATGATATAGAGAATGACCAAGGCATCTGGAACTTCATATAGCCATCTTCGTCCAATCCGTCTTCTGAGTTTCCTTTCTTTTTTTGTGTATTTGCATTCGGGTCATCAATGTTCGTTTCCAGGTTGTCTGTTCCTTCTGTTTCCTCATGATCGTCATTGTCCTGGCTCTCGTCTTCTGTTTCGTCCTCTTTGCCGAGCAGGCGTCGGATGCTCTTTTTGATATTCCTGAGACTCTGGTTATTGAAGGTATAGGAGAGGTTTTTCGACATGCCCTGGAATCGTCCCCATCTTCCGTATGACCATTCTGTACGGTCGCCCACAATAACGTTTCCGTTCTTGTCGAACTCATAGGCATAGGTCTGGAATACTGCATTCATGTTAAAAGTTGTCTTTCCCCATTTCAGTCGCAAACGTGTAGAAAGGTTTGACCACGGCTGCCTTTTAGCTGCCATGTTATAGGAAAGCGAGGCTCCTAATTCATCAATGATGCTGATTTTCTTGATACTGTCATCCCTGTTCTTGATTTTCGCCTCAATGTTGTTTGATATGTCAAAGTTGATAGCTCCGGTTTTACCTTTGGAGGGTACGCCATAGAGCGAACCTGCATAGGGGGAGTATGAGACAAGTGACACATTTCCTTCTTCGTCAGTCTTTGTATATGTCTCCCAGTAGCCCCATTTCTCATCGCTGAAGTCAGGTGCATAACTGAAACTGATGGCAGGTGTGAAGACGTGGCGCACCATTTGTAGCTTGTCGCCAAAAACTTTTGGATTGGGCTTGTAGAATCCATACAGCTTGGTGTTGGCAGACAGCGTCAAGTTGTAGTCAAACACACGGTTAAATCCATAGATTGTATCTCTTGCAACTTTTTGGCTTGCTTCATCCCACCTTTGTTCTACCTTGTTGGTGTACCATCTTTCTGTATAGTTCAGCGAAGGCGTCACGTTGATATGTTTCAGCACGTTGAATGATGCAGCGATGGGGATGCTGTGTTTCATGCCGTTTTTCCAGTCTTTGAGCAAAGAAGAATGCATCAGCTTGTCCTCCTTTGTGCTGATGGAGTTTGACAGCGTTCCTGTATAGTTCATGCTGATTTTCTCGTACCATCGTTCTTTGCCAGCTGCATGCTTGCGCTTGAAGGGGTAAAAGCGTGATAGCGATATTGATAATGAAGGCATTGTCAAGGCAAGGGTTGAGTCGCGCATGTTCTGCGAGATGTTGAACGAGCTTGACAATGATAGGCCAATCTTGGGGAATGAATGTGAATAGCTGATAGAAGAAGTTCGTGTGCTCTGCGAATAAGAAGTAGGGTTGTAGAGCGATGTCAGGTTGTTCTTCTCATACGATTGGGTGGCGAAGTTCACGCTGGCAGAAAATGAACTGTTGGGCGACGACTTGGGGTCTGTCCGGTGGCTCCACTGCACTTTGAAGTTCTTCGTGACGCCATAGTCGGGCATGTTCTTTTCGCCAGTCTTTGTTACCTGATAGTTAAAATAGAAATTGCCGTTATATTTGTAGCGTTTTCTGTAAGTTGTCTGTGCACCAACTCCCCATGAGCCTTTCGTGAAAATTTCTCCAGTCAGCTTCAAGTCCATATAGTCGCTGAAGGCAAAGTAGTAGCCACCATCGCGCAGATAGAAGCCTCGTGTTGATTCATCGCCATAAGTAGGCATGATAAAGCCGCTAGAATATGTGCTTGTGATAGGGAAGTAGGCAAACGGAATAGCCAAAGGAAGCGGCACGTCTTCTACAACAAGCCATGCAGGGCCGGAAAAGACACTCTTTCCTGGACGCACTTTGCCTCTTGACATGGCAATGTAGAAGTGAGGATGCTCTTCGTCACATGTCGTGTAAGTTCCTCGTCGCATGTAAATCTCATTGTCGGCTCCTTTCTTTGACGCCTCTGCACGCAGGAATCCATCTTGCTGAGCCGTATAGACGTTGTGGATGAATCCCTTTTTCGTGTCAAAGTTGTATGACATCTTTTCCGACTTGTATTCTTCGCTTCCTTCTTTGAAGATGGGCAGGCCGAACTTGTCGCCAATCGAGTCCAAGCCATAGACGGCATGTACAATCGAACTGTCCATGTTCATGGTCATTTGCTCGGATGTCAGCTCAATGTTCAGATACTTCACATTGGCATCGCCATAAAGAAAGGCGTTCTTCGTGTCCATGAACACAGTCATTGAGTCTTTTGCCTCATATACGACTGGAGCTTCGAGCGCACTCTTCTTTTTAGTTTTGCGGATAGAGTCCTCTACTGCTGCAATAGAGTCATTCCATTGCTGTGCTCCTCGTCCTTCATCTACCTTAATGCCATGCTCACGGTCAAACTTAACCTTCATGGAATCCAGCATGGCTGTCAAAGAGTCGGTCACTTCTACTGCTGCAGAATCGCCAGTTGCGCTTATGGCGACAGGCAATGCTGCGGCAGAGTCAACACTATGATAGTCGGCAGTTCTTTCAGACTTGCCGACCCTTTTCATGTTGAAAGCCGCCACAGTAAGTGCTGCGATGAGCACAAGCAACGATGCTGTGAACCTTTTTATATTCATAAAACGACTGCAAAGTTAATCATTTTTCAGCAAATAAAGCGTATATTGACAAGGAAAAAGGCTGTTTTAACTTCTTCATATCTTTTCAGCCTCTCATTTTGTATCATTCCCAAGTTCTCAGGCTTTGCTGCACACAAGGAGATTGCTTGCTGATGCGCCCACAACCGTAATTACGGTGACGGGTGTAGCGTAATCACGTTGCAGGGTTCAGCGTAATTGCGGTTGTGGGTGTTTCGTCTGTATGGTGAACGGGGTGCGTTCTTGGGGTTGCGCCAAGTTTTAGAGAGTCGCGTTGCAGCGTTGCAGCGCTACAGTTCAAAAATGCATTTGTCATTTTTGAAAAATGTCTAATAATATCTATAGTTACTATAACTATATATTATATAAATATTTAATAATTAATAAGTTATAAGAATAATACTGTTATAGGTCCGGTATGCGGCTATTGGGTGATGGTTTTTGAAAGAACTGTAGCGCTGCAACGCTGCAACGCTGTAACTTGTTTGGCCATGAAGCATAATGAAAACGGCACATCCCAAATGAATGTGCCGCTTGTTTTGAATCGTTATACAGCGTCTTCGCTTGGGTCGATGTTCAACCCTGTGCTGATAGGTGCTGTTTCAAGATTTTCAGCTTTCTTGATGGAGTAAGAACCAT
>CAJGCU010000005.1 GCA_904501945.1 uncultured Bacteroidaceae bacterium | reverse complement strand
GGATTCAAGATAGGAAGGAATTCCTGAAGGTTTGAAATCTTCTTATCATAAATAAGAATGAGTGGATTCTCCATCTCACATTCCATCTTCTCTGTGTTAGTAACGAAGTAAGGAGAAAGGTAACCACGGTCGAACTGCATACCTTCCACTACACCAATAGTAGTTTCACGGCCTTTAGCTTCTTCGATAGTGATAACTCCATCCTTGCTCACCTTTTTCATGGCATCAGCTATCAGCTTACCAATCTCATTGTCGTTGTTAGCAGACACTGTAGCAACCTGCTCAATCTTGTCGTAGTCGTCACCCACCTGCTCGCTCTGAGCTTTGATGCTTTCTACCACCTTAGCAACAGCCTTATCGATACCACGCTTCAAGTCCATTGGATTAGCGCCAGCAGCCACATTCTTCAATCCTGTAGCCACAATGCTCTGCGCAAGAACAGTAGCAGTTGTAGTACCGTCACCAGCATCATCGCCAGTCTTAGATGCTACACTCTTTACCAACTGAGCGCCTGTGTTCTGGAATGGGTCAACCAGTTCTATTTCCTTAGCAACACTCACACCATCCTTTGTGATGTGTGGTGCGCCAAACTTCTTTTCGATAATTACGTTACGTCCCTTAGGACCCAGTGTAACCTTCACTGCATTTGCCAGCTCGTCCACACCCTTCTTCAGCTGCTCACGAGCCTCAATATTGAATTTAAGTTCCTTAGCCATATTTCTTAGGATTTATAATTTTTTACTTCAAAATTGCCAAAACGTCACTTTGGCGCATCATGAGATATTTCACACCTTCGTATTCCAGTTCTGTGCCAGAATACTTGCCATAAAGAACCTGGTCGCCTACCTTAACCACCATTTCCTCGTCCTTTGTTCCATTGCCGCAAGCAACAACTTCACCCTGCAAAGGTTTTTCTTTAGCTGTGTCAGGGATGATGATACCACCCACAGTCTTTTCTTCAGCAGCCTTAGGGAGTACGAGAACTCTATCTGCTAATGGTTGAATGTTCATAGTTTTCTAATTTTTGAGTTTATATTATTAATAATGTATTATTCTCATTTCCAAAAAAAACTATTAACAAAGAACGTACCATTCAAAAAGCTAACTGACAGAAGTGACAAAGTGGCATAAAAGAGGTGACAATTCAGACAAAACGCAATATACCCATAACAATATCATACATTTATGGCAAAAACATACTCTAATTAATATTTGCATATTAACTTCAAAAGGTTATATACAGAAGGATGGTCATCCTTTGCCTGAAAGGACAAGTTTCCTTCGCTGTGCAAGACGATTATCCTTGGCGGTGCAGGATAAATATCCTTTCGGGCAAAAGGAAAAAAAGTAGTTTAGGCAATTTAAAAGAAGTATAAAAGTACATGAATTTAGAGTGTATCCTTATCATTAATAAAAGTAAGACTCAAGTATAATACTTCATCATAAGAATAGTCAGCATATACTCATCAACGGGTAATATCCCAACTATTTTCATATTATTATATATATTCTTTTTTTATTTAAAAATTTTAAAATCTTATATGATGATATTAATATCTTGTTGAATTTGTTGATAAGTTTCGTTTATCTATGTAAATCAATTAATTATATTGTTAAGAAGTGTTCTTAATATATTGAAAAGATGATGAAAAAAAAGAATAACTTTATTTGGAAGTTTAGAAAGAAAATATGTATAAAAAATTAGAAAGAAAAAGCTAGAAAAGTTATTCTAATTTATTAAAAAGTTATCATCTATTTATTGACAAGGTTATCCACAAGTTATCAACACTTTTTCTTTTTAATGCCTCAATAAATCCATGAAAAGTCCTTTCATAGCTGATTTTCGTGCTTCTGGCTCTTCTTTTAAAAATGTGTTGATAACTTCATCAAAAGCCTTCTCTGCTTTTACTCTCATTTGTGCTTTTCCTGCACGTAAACCTGAAGATAGTTCTGTTTTTGGCAATAGTTGCCTGTTGAAATTTCCGTCACTCATATAGATGTTGATAAATCTGTTGAAAAGTACTTTTTATAATTGTTGGTAACTATTGAAATGATTGCAAAATTAAAGGAATTATTTTATATCAGAAATATTTGATAATTAAAATGATTGATAATTTTTCTTTTTGAAATGATTTTAGTAATTTTGTATGTTCTAACAGCTATTCATAAGTTATGAAAGAGATGTTGATAACTGATGAAATATATATGAAACGGTGCATTCAGCTGGCTCGCAATGGTATGATGAATGCACAGCCTAATCCAATGGTTGGAGCTGTCATTGTTCATGACGGAAAGATTATTGGAGAAGGATATCATGTGTGCTGTGGAAAAGGACACGCTGAAGTCAATGCCTGTGCTTCTGTCAGCAAAGAGAATGAAAATCTTTTGAAAGAAAGCACGATATATGTAAGTTTAGAGCCATGCAGCCATTATGGTAAAACTCCTCCATGTGCTGATTTACTGGTAAGCAAAGGATTCAAGCGTTGTGTGATAGGTTGTCAAGACCCATTTGCAGAGGTGCAGGGTAGAGGAATACAGAAGTTAAGAGATGCTGGAATAGAAGTTACAGTAGGAGTATTGGAAGAAGAATGCAAGCGTCTGAATAATCGCTTCATGACCTATCATGGAAAACATCGTCCATTTGTTACACTCAAGTGGGCTGAATCAGCAGATGGATATATAGATGGCCATATTTCTAATGCTTATACCCAGATGCTTTGTCATAAAAGGCGCGCTGAACATCAGGCTATTCTTATAGGACGCCATACATTTGAAAAAGATCATCCTTCACTAAATACTCGTGTATGGTATGGTCATTCTCCTAAACCTTATGTCGTGTCTTCTCAGTCATTAGAACTTCCTGAAAATTTTCATTTATTGTATTCGAAAGATATTCCATGTATTCTTAACCAATTATATAAAGATGGTATTCAGACTGTTCTTGTAGAAGGTGGTGCAAAACTTCTGCAATCTTTCATGGATAGTGGACTTTGGGATGAATGCTATGTAGAGAAAGGTTCATCCATTATTAGCGGTTCTATCAAAGCACCTGTTCTTTCCACAGATGCTCATTTAGTGAGTGTAGAGCATTGCTTTGGTCAGCAAGTGAGTAAATATTTGAATAAAAAATAATATTTAAAGTCAATTTGACAAACTCACTTAATTTATTCTATTAATGGAATACCAAATACAGATATATCTACCTCATTTTCTTTCTCTATAGGTAAGCTATTTCTACCAGCTATAGCCAAAGTGAGTACAGAAATTTTCACACCTTGTATTTTTGCCAACTCTTGTGCACAGGATGTGATAGTCGAACCAGTTGTAGTGACGTCATCAACAAGTAAGATATGCTTTCCTTTTATTTTCTCAGGATGAAAAGTTTTGAAAATATTCTTCACATTTTCCTTTCTTTCATGCTTTTTTACCTGAGTTTGTGAAACATTATTAATAACTCTTTTCACTACATCATTGAAGATAGGAATACCTGTTGATTGACTGATGCCTTGAGCTATATAATAGCTTTGATTATAATTCCTTTTTAATTTTCTTTTCCAATGCAACGGTATAGGTACAATAGCATCAATATCTTTAAAAAACTGGTATTCTTTCAATTCTTTAGCATATTGAGCAGCTAAAGTTTTTCCTACCTCAGGATGATGATAGTATTTAATGTGATAGATAATAGAACGTGTCTTTTCTCCATCATGATAAAAGAGTGAAGCAGCTCTTTCAATGGGAAAAAGTCCCCAAAAATACTTTTCTAAAGGATTATTTTCAACAAGGTGATAATTAGTAAATGGCAAATGTATCAAGCAAGAAGTGCAAATATAATCCTCTTTACTTGTCAGCCTATTTCTGCACATGATGCAGCTTTGAGGAAATATAAAAGAAAATATATCTTTAATTAACGACATAGTTCACTTTCTTTAATCCATTTCATCCAAATCACCTACAACTTTCACTATTTCATCCATTTCAAAACCTCTGCCCAAAGCAAATCTAATGAGTTTCCCTTTTATTTCATATTCATTCTTTCCTTTTACTGATGGTCGTTTCTTTCGAATAATTTCTTTTAGCGTCTCTATTTGATCATTTTCCTCTATTTCTTTCAGTCCTATTTCGATATGCTTTTCAGCTATCTTCCTCATTTTAAGTTCTTTTATAATGCGTATTTTTCCCCAACGGTTATATTGGAATTTATCTCTCACAAATGCTTTGGCAAACCGTTCTTCATCAATAAACTTTTCTTTTATTAATTGAGCTATAATCCTCTCTTCACTTCCTTCATCCATCTCCCAATTTCTCATTTTCTTCATCATGTCATAGCAGCAGTGTTCGCCCATAGCACACAAAGCAGAAAGCTTCAGATAAGCCTCTTTTTCAGTATATTGATGTTTCTTTTTCTCCATTTTTCTATCAATACTATACTTTTATTTTACAAAGATAATATTTCTTATTGATAATGGCAAGGCAGAAAAAAGTATTGATAATATTTATGCCCTTTAGATGTTCAAATCTAAAGGGCATAAATTATTTATTTTATAGTCAACGACAATTTCTTTAAGTCTTTGTCTTGTGAACTGGTGCCATAGAATATTTCGAATTGACCATTTTTCTGATGCACAGTATTTGTTTCAGGGTCAAAGAATTCAAATGATTTAGGAGTGAGTTCTAATTGGGCATTGACGGTCTGACCAGCTTTCACGTCCACACGCTGGAAGGCACGGAGTGACTTGAGTGGACCTTCTGGGTCGGAAAGGTCACGGATATACACTTGTACAATTTCTGTGCCATCACGTTTTCCTATGTTTGAAACTGGTACATTTAGTGTGTAATTTTTTCCTTTTTTCGCTATCTTACCTTCGCCAATACTGAATTGCGTGTAGCTGAGTCCGTAACCAAAGGCAAAAAGAGGGTCGTTAAAGTATCGATAAGTTCGTCCCTTCATAGAATAGTCTTCGAAATCAGGAAGTTGGTCAGATGATTTGTAGAATGTGATAGGAAGTTTTCCTGATGGATTATAGTCGCCAAATAATACATCTGCAATAGCTTCTCCACCTTCTTGACCAGCATACCATACTTGAAGAATGGCGTCACAACTTTCTGTTTCGGGCAGCAAGGCAATGGCAGAACCTGAACAGTTGACGAAGATGACGGTCTTTCCTGCCGCTTTCAGTGCCTTGAGGAAGTCACGCTGTACTTTTGGAAGTTCTATATGAGTGCGGTCTCCTCCTTTGAAGCCGTCTATTTCCACAGGCATTTCTTCACCTTCAAGAGCGGCAGAAATACCACCTATGAAGACAATTTTGTCAATGCCTTTCAACTGTTCAATGACTGCTGTGTAGTCAATAGGGAGCTCTTTTGCTACATTAATTTTCATGTTGGCACCCCAAGTTTTCACATGTTTGAAACGTATCTCAATCTTATAAGATTTGCCTGCTTCGGCATTGATGACAGTGCGTGTAGGGGTGGTACGCCATGTGTGCTGCTTCACCTTGCTCTCTCCGTCTATCAGGAGTTCGAAATCACTTACAGACTCCATGTTTACCACGTATTCACCTGCTTCTTTTGGTGTGAATACCGTTTCGTATTTGGCAGAGAAATCTTCTAGGTTCACTCCTGGAGCAAAGTTGTGCATACCAGCAGTAGTGACAGCCAAAGGTGTTGTGTAGAACTGTGTTGTCACAGGCTTTCCTTCCATTTCTGTATTATTCCAGAAAGTTCCTTTAAGTCCTTTCTTTCCATCTATTGCACAATACTTGTTCATGAGGCAATCCATTACCTTGTCATAAGTGCGGTCACATCCTGGAATGTATGCAATAGATTTCTGCTTCATTTTGATTCCATCAAGAATGGTAATGGTGCGATTAGGCGTACCATTGTAGTTACCCCACATCAGTGGTTCATCATCAGCATTAGGTCCAATCACAGCTATTTTTTCTTTGTTCTTTCTCAATGGCAGAACATTATTCTTGTTTTGAAGAAGTACCATTGTTTGGCGTGCCATGTCGAGCGAAAGTTGTCTATGTTCCTTACAGTCCATTTTGGAATAAGGAATCTTTGACCATTCGACCAGAGCAGGGTCATCCATTTCGCCTAAGTCGAAGCGTCCTTCCAGTAGTCGTATGACGTGCTTATCCACTTCTTTTTCTGTGATGAAACCGCGCTGTACGGCTTCTGGAATGCTCTTATAGGCATAGCCATAACCGCATTCTACGTCAGTTCCTGCCAGTGTTGCTTTGGCAGAAGCATGAGCTGGAGATGAGGAAGACTTGTGAGTTTCATAGAAGTCACTAATGGCACCGCAGTCGCTTACTACCAAATATTGAAAGCCCCATTCATCTCGTAGAATCTGCTGCAAAAGACGTGTGCTGCCACAGCAAGGGTCATCGTCCAGACGCTGATAAGCACACATCACTTCTCTGACCTTGGCATCCTGCACCAGTGTTTTGAAAGCAGGCATGTAGGTTTCCCACATATCGCGAGGAGTTATGTCTGTCAGATTTACTGTGTGACGTGTGTATTCAGGGCCGCTATGTACGGCATAATGTTTAGCGCAAGCCCATAATTTGCGATACTTTGCATCCTCTGGACCTTGCAGGCCGCGCACGACTTGAGTGCCCATCACACTGGTCAGATAAGGGTCTTCACCATAGGTTTCCTGTCCACGTCCCCAACGAGGATCACGGAAAATATTCACGTTTGGTGTCCATACAGATAAGCTATGGAATTTCTGATCTTCGCCGCCATTCAGCATACGATGATTGTACTGTGCACGAAACTCTGTGCTGACAGCATCAAACACTTTGTAAAGCAAATCAGGATTAAAAGATGCGGCCATGCCAACAGGTTCAGGGAACACTGTTACATTGCCCATATTGGCTGCTCCATGCAGTGCTTCGCTCCACCAGAAGAACTTTTTGATGCCCATTCGTGGAATTGCAGGACTTTCGTCGAGCATCAACTGAGCCTTCTCTTCCAGCGTCAGACGTGAACAAAGATCTTCTGCACGTTCTTTTGCGCTAAGATTAGGATTCTGATAGGGTAGCGTTTGTGCCATCATCCCTGCACTGACACCGAGTGCCAATGCTATCATGCATAAATGCTTCTTCATAAAAATAGGTTTTGAGTTTATTTTGCTACAAAGGTCGCAAAAATTTCTCAAAACCTATTTTATTTTTGTATCAAGTTCTTTCCCTATGGTTAAATTCTGCGGGAAATAATACAAATTTTACATTCGTTCAGGCATTTCAATACCCAAGAGTCCCATGCCGAGACTTACCACCTTAGCTACAGCTTTAGCCAACGAGAGGCGGAACAGTTTTAAGTCTTCATCTGACTCGCCAAGAATGGTGAAATCGTGATAGAATTGGTTGAACTCTTTGGTCAGTTCGTAGCAGTAGTTGCAGATGCCAGAAGGGCTATAATCTGTACCTGCCTGACGAACAGCTGCACCAAATTGATTGAGTTTCTGAATCAGTTCTGTCTCCTTAGTTGAGATAGAG
Source organism: uncultured Bacteroidaceae bacterium (assembly GCA_904501945.1). GTDB lineage: Bacteria > Bacteroidota > Bacteroidia > Bacteroidales > Bacteroidaceae > Minthosoma. Next base: position 33,595 of record CAJGCU010000005.1, on the reverse strand, counting down.
ATGCAGGTTGGAAGCTGTGCTGGAATCTCTATACCCTGATCTTTTGCTTTGCGCAGGATACTGGCAATACGAGCATAAGTGTACTGAATGAATGGGCCAGTGTTTCCGTTGAAGTCAATGCTCTCTTCTGGATTGAAGAGCATGTTTTTACGTGCATCCACTTTGAGAATGAAGTATTTAAGTGCACCAAGACCAACCTTTCTTGCTACTTCCTTTGCTTCTTCGTCAGGCATTGATGTCTGCTTTACACGTTCCTTGCTTGCTTCGTAGGCATCAGCAATCATGGCATCCATCAGGTCGTCAGCATCTACTACTGTACCTTCGCGGCTCTTCATTTTTCCGTTGGGGAGTTCAACCATTCCGTAAGAGAAATGAACGAGATCCTTGCCCCAAGAGAAGCCTAATTTATCGAGAAGGATAGAAAGCACCTGAAAGTGGTAGTTCTGCTCATTACCAACCACATAAATCATTTTGTCGATGGGATAATCTTGGAAACGCAGTTTGGCTGTACCTATATCCTGTGTCATATAGACAGAAGTGCCATCGCTACGGAGCAGAAGCTTCTCGTCAAGACCTTCGGCATTGAGATTGGCCCATACCGAACCATCTTCACGACGATAGAAGAAGCCTTTTTCAAGACCTTCCATAACTTTTTCTTTTCCTTCAAGATAAGTTTCTGATTCGTAATATATTTTATCGAATCCAACACCCATCATCTTGTAGGTTTCGTCGAATCCAGCATACACCCAGTCATTCATTTTCTTCCAGAGCGAACGTACTTCTTCGTCGTTCTGTTCCCATTTCACAAGCATTTCATGGGCTTCTTTGATGAGTGGAGCCTCCTGCTTTGCCTTCTCTTCATCCATGCCTTGTGCAACGAGTTGCTTCACTTCCTCGCGATAGTGCTTATCGAAGGCTACGTAGTAGTCGCCTATCAGGTGGTCACCTTTCTTGCCTGATGATTCAGGTGTTTCGCCATTACCCCATTTCTGCCATGCCAGCATAGACTTGCAGATGTGAATGCCACGGTCATTGACAATGTTAGTTTTCACTACCTTGTTGCCATTGGCTTCAACAATTCGTGCCAGAGCTGCACCAAGAAGGTTGTTACGTACATGACCTAAATGGAGAGGCTTGTTAGTATTAGGTGAAGAATATTCTATCATGACCAGCGGACTGTTTTCTGTAACAGGCTGGAAACCAAATTTTTCTTCTGTATTTATTTTATTTAGAAGTGTAATCCAAGGGGCATCACTAATGACTAGGTTCAAGAAACCTTTTACGACATTGAACTTAGCCACCACATCGCTAACATTCTCTGACAGATACTGTCCAATCTCATTGCCGACCTGTTCAGGACTTTTGCGAGCAGCCTTGACAAAAGGGAAAACAACCACTGTAAGGTGACCTTCAAACTCAGCTTTCGTCTTTTGTAGCTGCACCTGTTGAGGTGTAGCGTCCATACCGTAGAGCGACTTCACTGCCGCCTGTACTCCTGCTATGATTTTCTCTTCTATAGTCATAATAATCACAAATTTGACTGCAAAGTTACAAAATTTTAGTGAAGTGAAAAGAAAGAACACTTGTTATATGCTTCGAATCCATCAAAATTGCGAATTAAAAACGAAACATCGTTCGATGAAGCCTATTATTATCTATTTATTAGAGGCTTTTCGTCAAATTGACTCATCTCCTTATATGTTCACCTTGTGTATAAAATTTGAAATACAGTCTTTGAAAAATTTAGAACACGGTGTTTTGAATATTATGTACAAGGTGTATATGTAGGAAGGATTGCGAGAACCATTTATTTTTATCTGCGGCCACCACGTGCTTGTCCTTGGTTTGACCTCGTTGGTGCAGATGGCGCAGATGTATTTCGAGTGGAAGAAGAACGAGAAGAACTGCGCAAATTACTGTTGCTGCGTGTCAGCGTATAGCTGCGAGAAGCGCTTGTTCTGCCAGCTTCTTTACGAACACCTGCATTCTGATTCGTATTACGGTTCATACGTTCATTCACGTTAGGTGCTGTCTCACGATTTACATTGGAAGTTGTCCCGCGGTTTATATTTGGCGCTGTCCCACGATTAGCGTTGAAGTTCATTTCGCGATGATTGGTCACCGTGTTAGGAGCAGAATAGCGAACGTTGTTGTTAGGACGGACATTTATCTCCTTTCTGTTCTGTGGGACTCTTGCTGCTGGGCGTGGATTTTTTGGAGCCATGCCGCGGAAGAAGTGTCCACCTGCATATCCATTGCCGAATGGACGAGGAGGGTTATAGAAGAAATGCTTTCTCCCATGACGGTCATAGTCGTAAATGCTGAAGTGCCAGCCTCGATTAGCGAAGACTATTGGACGGTGAAAATAGCTGATGCCAAGAAGCCTGTTCCATACAGCTTGACCGAGCAGCGTGCGGAGAGCCATATCGCGTGCAGCACAAACGGTCATGTAATCATCATAGTAGTAGCCAAGAGCCACATCATCAAGATAGCTGTTGACACCCCAGATATAGTCGTAGTTGATTCGATAAATCTCATCAATCAGGAAAGGGTCTCTGATGCCCAGTGTATATGCCATTCGGTCAGTCAAGAAACGTGCATTGCTACGTATTGCCATGACGCTCATGCTTTGAGCATTTAAAGTTAAAGCTCCACTCAGGAGAGCGACTGCTACTAATATAGTTTTTAAAGCCTTCATAACTTTTCCTTTTTTTAGATGAATATCCGATTGCTTTTTGTTCTCTGTGGCAAAGTTACAATAAAGAAATCCTCTCGCAAGGTTATTTTTCCTATTTGCGAGAGGTTTTTCCCTATTTTATGCGAAAGGCAGTTCCAACTGAACAGCTCCTGTCAAGTTAAATGTCATTCGATGATGAGGTGTAGTTCCATGAATTTCAATCCCTTTCCTATGTTCTTTCGTCGGATATCCAGCATTGTGATCCCATCCATAAAAAGGAAATTCTTTGTGCAAATCCTTCATGTAATCGTCACGATAAGTCTTGGCAAGCACCGATGCAGCAGCAATAGACAGGTATTTTCCATCGCCCTTCACGACTGTAGCATAAGGAATCTTCTTTTCTTTGCCTTGTTTCGTGTCAGTATACGGAAGGAATCTGTTTCCGTCAATAATCAGGTGCTGCGGCCTTATCTTCAGCCCGTCTATAGCTCTGTGCATTGCTGTAATACTGGCACGAAGAATGTTCATCTCGTCAATCTCCTGTGCTGTTACAATACCTAAAGCCCATGCAACAGCATCGCGTTCAATCTCTTCACGTAACGCATATCTTTGCTTTGCTGTCAACTGCTTCGAATCGTTCAGCAAGTCATTGTGATAGTCAGGTGGAAGAATTACAGCAGCAGCATACACGCTGCCAGCCAAGCACCCTCGTCCTGCTTCATCACAGCCTGCTTCGATTACATCGGGTTTATAGTAGGGCAATAACATATTCCTATATTTTATTATATACTATCAAGGGGTGGCGCGCCACCCCTTGATATGTAAATGTCTGTCTTTATTTTGGTTGTCTGCCAATGTAAGCCAAGATTCCGCCGTCCACATAAAGTATGTGTCCGTTTACAGCATCTGAAGCTTTTGATGCAAGGAACACTGCAGGACCAGCGAGTTCGCTTGGATCGAGCCAGCGGCCAGCAGGTGTTTTTGCGCAGATAAACGAATCGAATGGATGACGAGAACCGTCAGGCTGACGTTCACGCAGCGGAGCTGTCTGAGGAGTAGCGATGTAGCCAGGACCAATGCCGTTGCACTGAATGTTGTATTCTCCGTATTCAGAGCAGATGTTGCGAGTCAGCATCTTCAAGCCACCCTTAGCAGCAGCGTAAGCCGATACGGTTTCACGACCTAATTCACTCATCATAGAGCAGACATTGATAATCTTTCCTTCTCTGCGTTCCATCATCTCTGGCAGCACTGCACTTGCACAAATATATGGTGCAACAAGATCAATGTCAATCACTTGCTGGAATTCAGAACGTGTCATCTCGTGCATTGGAATACGCTTGATGATACCAGCATTGTTGACAAGGATATCTATCTGGCCTATTTCTTTGTGGATAGTTTCCACCAGTTTAGCCACTGCAACTTCATCGGTAACGTCACAAAGATAGCCCTTCACGTTTGTGATGCCAGCTGCCTTGTAATTATCAAGACCTAACTGCAAAGATTCTTCGCTCCTTGCATTAAACACGATATTCTTCGCTCCAGCCTGTGCAAAAGCTTTCGCGATGTTAAAACCTATGCCATAAGAAGCGCCAGTAATCCATGCGTTCTTACCTTCAAGAGAAAATATAGACAAATCTGCCATAATAATGGGGTTTATAATTAGTTATCTACTATTGTTGCAAAGGTACTGTAATTTCAGGAAAAAACAAATTAAATCATGTATTATTTTTGTTTCTTCATTCAGCACTCATTCTATCTGCCTAAAAATAATACGAAACTCCCATTGAGGCATTGAGAAGGAAATCTACTGGCTCATCATAGTCGATGCCGTCAAAGCGGTCGTTCATCACACTGATGTTTCCTTCGAGATTGGCAGACCAATGATTAGTAAGTTTGTAATTGAGCACTAAACCCAGTCGCAAAGCCAGAAAAGTGCCGCCATTCACGTCTTTCGCCAATATTTTCAATGTGTTGTATATTTTTTCCTCATTGGTATCTGGTAACGGATAAAGTTCCTTGTCACCAGTCGAAAACACACCTAATCCTGCCAAACCTACAATATGCAAAGGATGCTCGCTGAGAGAAACCATATTGGTGAAATCAAACAAGGCATCTGCATAAACATTGAATGCGTCGAAATGATAGAAGCCATCACCACCAAAGAAGTTTGTGAAAACAGGGGCATTCACATATTCTCTGTCACCTCTGTTCTTTACATTTGTATAGCCAAAGCCAATTCTACAACCCATTTGAGGCGAGAGATAAGTACCGCCATATACATCACAGCTCAAACCTAGCGACTTGCCCAAGAACTTGAAAGTAGGATGATCGGTGATGTTGTCGGCTACAGCAGAAGATGCTCCTATATGTCCGCCGACAAACCATTTTTTCTGATTTGACTGTTCTGTTTGGGCAACAGACGAAACAGATAATAGCCATGTGAACAAGATGATTGCTATGTTTCTCATATTAATTAATAGGTGAAAGTTTCAAATCTTTTTACTCTGTCCTTCTATTTTGTCTTTTCTGCAAAAGGAAAAGAATTTCAGCGCGGCAAAGATACATTCTTTCCGTGAAAATTCAAAAAAGAGCAGTAAAAAAAGAGAATATGTTGCCTATTTAGCTCCTTCTTGATATATATCAACTACAAAAATCTGCATTTTGAAAGATTCTTGCTTTTGCTTCGTCAAGCAAATCAAAGAGTTCTTCTTGTGTTTCGGCACGGAGAATCTTGACGCGTGTTTGACGAAAATCGGGGATACCTTTGAAGAGAGGGCAGTTCGCAAGATGTCGGCGAACGTGAATGATGCCGCCTAGTTCGGTGCGTTTGCGTTCCTTGAGTGCATTGTCTTCGCGAAGAGAATAGGCAACGCTGGTGCGCACCTGACGTTTGAGAACATCCATTTTCCAGTCGAGAGTCATGGTGTCATCGTGTTTGCCTGTGTCTAGGTAGCTGCGGACATCTTTGAATAGCCAGGGCTGTCCAAAGGTGGCACGTCCTATCATTACAGCATCAACGCCGTAGCGGTCGAAAGCGGCTGCGGTTTGTTCGGCTGTGCAGATATCGCCATTTCCGATGATGGGGATGTGTATGCGAGGATTGGCTTTTACTTCGCCTATGAGTGTCCAGTCAGCTTCGCCTTGATACATTTGACTGCGTGTTCGGCCATGAATAGTCAATGCCTCAATGCCGCAGTCCTGCAAGCGTTCTGCCAATTCGAGAAGAAAAGCTTTTCCTTCGGATACAGAGGTCCATTCGGCTGGCATATTGTAGAGTGAGGGCACATCCCAGCCAAGACGTGTCTTCACGGTAACGGGAATCTTGACAGCCTTCACCACCTCGCGAGTGATGTCAAGCATCAGCTGAGGTGTGCGCAACATGCCGGCACCAGCTCCTTTGCCTGCCACCTTCTTGACGGGGCAGCCGAAGTTGATGTCGAGAATATCGGGGTGGGCTTCACTCTCCACCATCCGTGCTGCTTCAACCATGCTTTCTGCATCTCGGCCATAAATTTGGATAGCAACAGGGCGTTCACGGTCATCCACACGAATCTTTTCCAAAGAGCGGTTGACATTGCGGATAAGCGCGTCAGCACTTACAAACTCAGAATAGACCATGCTGGCTCCAAACTCTTTGCAGAGCAGCCTAAAAGCCTGGTCTGTCACGTCCTCCATTGGCGCCAACAGAACAGGCTTCTCTCCTAAATTGATTCCTCTAATTTTCAATTTTCAGTTTTCAATTTTTTTATGCTTCTGAAAAATCGCTTTTTCCTACACCGCAAAGTGGGCACTCGAAATCTTCTGGAAGATCTTCAAAAGCAGTGCCAGGCTCAATGCCTCCTTCTGGATAGCCTACCTCTGGGTCGTATTCCCAGCCGCAGGTGTCACAAACATATTTCTTCATAGTTCTTGAGTTTTTAAGTTTGTGAGTTTTTAAGTTCTCTGGTTCTCAGATTCAAGCTTCCTGCATGGCAACTTAAAAAACCTGCAAACCTGCAAACTTAAAAACTCACTATACTAATTACTTAAAAAATCTGTTCCAAAGTCCCTGGAAACCAGCACCGTGACGTGCCTCGTCCTTTGCCATTTCGTGTACAGTGTCATGGATAGCGTCAAGGTCAAGCTTCTTTGCCACCTTAGCAATGTCAAGCTTAGCAGCGCATGCGCCCTCTTCTGCTTCCATACGCGCCTTCACGTTTGTCTTAGTGTCCCACACCATATCGCCGAGGAGCTCTGCAAACTTAGCAGCGTGCTCAGCCTCTTCCCATGCGTAGCGCTTAAAAGCTTCTGCCACTTCAGGATAGCCTTCGCGGTCAGCCTGACGGCTCATTGCTATATACATACCTACTTCTGTGCACTCTCCCATAAAATGGTCTTTCAAGCCCTGAAGAACAAATGCGCCTTCTTCACCTTCTGGAATAGCCTTTGCTACACCAAGTTCATGCTCACAAGCAAAGTTAAGAGCGCCAGTATCTTCCTTCAACTTGAACTTCTCGCCTGGAACCTTGCACTGAGGACATTTCTCTGGAGGATTTTCTCCCTCATAAACATAGCCACATACTGGGCATACCCATTTTTTTGCCATAAAATATTAGAATTTAATTGTTCAACATTAATTTATCGTTGCAAATATAGATAAAAAGAAAGAAAATAGAAAAGTTTTTTTAGTGAAAAATCTTTAATGAAATCAAAAAGAAATATAAAATCTTTTTGTTCAAATTTTCTATTTGCTGATTCTCAACTGATAAGTATTATCTGTTAGGATAGACCACCTCGTTGCTTCTCTCGCCTAGCCCGCCGTAAAAGTTGGCGCATCGTACAGAATAGCACGAGCCTTCGGCTGTTCCGCGAGGCACGTTATAATAAGGTTCTGTTGTAAAAGCCACCACATCCCGATTTTTGCATACGGCATAGAGACAAGCCTCTGGCACATCCTCCCAATAGATGCTGCCCCTGTTCTTGATATGCACCACAGGAGGGTCAATCAGCATAGTTTTTTGTTCTGGCTGCCAGCCGGGGAAGACGTGGTCCACATCATATTTCTCTGCCTCCTGCACAGAAAGGTCTGTGCTGTATCCCACGGTTGTCATGATTTTGTTTTTGTCCCGATACTGCTTGCGGCGTCCCCCTGTGGGCACAAGCTGAAAATCAGGATTGATGCTTTCATACTCAGCGAAGAGCTTGGGCAGTGTGCCGTCCATCTCCGTCCATCCCGATGAATCGGGCAGCACTTCCATCACCGTGCCTAGGAAAACAGCGCGTGGCGTATTTTTCCATGGGCGCCCCAGCATATATTTTCCCTCCTGTTCAGCAGGACCAACAATGCGGCAGCTGTTGAACACATATCCATATTGCCGCAAAGCCTCTGTGGCAGGTGCACAGATGACATCACTTTTGCCGCCTTGCGGACGCAGTTCAATATTGCAGCGCTGAAAGTAGATAGTGCCGCCGCCACGGATGAAGTTGGCTGTCCCCTTGATGGTACAGTCTTCCAGATAAGTCGTTCCACCATCATTCGTATAGTAGGTGTCCTGATTACTCATCAGCGACAAGTTCTTGAAAATATTGCCTTTGCAGTTCTTCTCATTCAGCGCAACAGCCCTGCTGGTAAAGGCATTCAGGTCGTCACGATAGTTTGACCACAGTTCAATATCCTGAATGTAGGTGCTGTCTGCTCCTTTCAGAAAAAGCGTAGATGTGCAGTCAATCCCCTCGTGCATAGGCATTGACTCAATTTGCGTGTTCTTCATCCCCTCGCCACAAATGCTCGTATTGGGTGCAGTCAAGACAGTCATCGGACTCGAAATGGTCCGTTCCTTCCCCTTCTCCACAATCCTGATGGGATTGCCCTCGCCTTTGACACGATACATGCTCGACTTGACAAAGATGCGGAAACGCTTCGTCTTGTCCTTCCTGTTGTTAGCCGCACGTATGGCAGCCACAAAGTTCCCGTTGTCGGGCACCACAAAGTCATACTTATAGCGAACGCGCCCCAAGCTGTCAGGCGTCTGGGCACTGCAAAAAGAGAGAAAGAAAAAGAAACCAGTCAGTATATAGACAAATCTCAACATCGAATCAGGGTGTTTTAGTTCTTAAGTTTGTGGGGTGAATCTTCTAATCAATTGCAAAGATACCACATTACACCGAGACGACCAAAAATAAAAGGGGAAGAAAACACGAAAAACAGGCCTTTCAGCACCTCAAAAGGGGTAAGACCCCTTACCTATACGTCAGTTCGATATAAAGAGCCGCTCTGCAATCGCAGAGGCACTACAAAAGACGTATCTTTGTTATGTCGAACTCACGTTGTGAGAAAAATCAAATCCACATCCGTTCAATTCGTTCCATCGTTCCACAGGAAACATACCGCTTCGCGATGATTAAACGGATTAAGCGGACAGGAGCCTTGCGAGGCTCTGAACCTCGGGTACGCTTTTTGTGCCCTTTCCCCTCCAAAATCCCAAAGCGTTGATACTCAGATATGCTGCCCGTGTCGGAAATAATAGGCACAGGGTGTTCGTGTTATTGTGCACACGGTGTCTGAAACCTTGTCTGCGCGGTGTGCGTTTGCAGCCACATAAACACCCACATGGTGCGCACCGAGCGCCGAGCAGCCACCGTCACCTCCTGCAGCCACCTCACGCTGTCAGCCCCTGCCTCCTGCAGCCCCGTCCCATCGCCCATCGCCATGCCGCCCGATGCTGCCGACACAGCCAAAGCCGCCCCTGTCAGGGCAGCCGCCAACATACTTCTTAAACTCATGCCATCCATATCCTGTCATTCAAGTTCATCACTCCCCGAACACAGGTATGCATACAGTACACTCCGATAAAACACACACGCATAGCTCTCCGTTGTCCGTTGTCTGTGCGAAAGCCATGTATGGCATCATCGATTCCCTCCGTAGTCCAGCGTCAAGAATACAATAAAAACACGTCACGGTCGGTCTTCTGACTTATCCCATCTATTGCGCCTTCCCAACGTCCCAGCGTCAGTGGCTATGCATGCAATAGACAAAAAGTGAAAAAGGGACTTACAGCAGCAGGTACTGTTCCAGATTCGCACTGGATTCCCGTTAATCCGACTCCCTGTCTCGGGCTCGGAAACCGTAAACTGGCGGCAAAAGGTAATGCTTTTCTCTTTTTTGACAATGGGTTTGAAGGGATTTTTTGAGGGGGGGGGAAGAAAAACGTGAACCGCTGGGCGTGCGGCTCACGTTGTCGTCTGTTGCTGTGGTTTCTTTTATTTCAGTTTCTCTAGCTTTGCGTTCTTCTCGATGGTCCAGCCTTCACGCTTCAGCAGTTCGCAGTTGTCGCCCTGGAACATCTTGGCTGCCTCCTTGTCGCCCTTCAGCTGCCAGTTGAGCCAAGCGAGGGCTACGATGGAGTATTCTCCGCCATGGGGCTGTCCGTAGGTGCCGCCATGACCAACAGGGAGGTTGGTGGCGCAAGCTGGAACGTGGTCAATTCGCTTGAAGTCATCCATTCCATTGCCATAGGCGATGTCGCTCTCGCCTCCCAGCATATACATGATGGAAGAATGTATCTCCTTCAGCTTTGACTTGGGTGGCATCGGCATTCCGCCAACAGCACTGCCGGCATTTTCCTGATTGAAGAGTCCGCTGTTGCACACCATCAGTGTCTTGATGCGCTTGTCGGCACAGTTGTAGAGTGTCTGCAAGCCACCGCATGACATGCCTGCCACGCAGATGTTCTTCACGTCAATCTTGCCATAGTAGGGCGAGTTCTTGTCGGCATTCACTTTCTCCACCCAGTCCATCGCCTCAATCTGCTGTTCTGTGGTTGACATGGGGCCGTGGTATCTTTCGCCCTCCTTTGGCATATAGCCTGTTGCAACCACGATGTAGCCATGAGAAGCTATCTCGTTGAGGAACTTGTAGTGCTCGAAGGGGGAGTTGTTGCAGGCGCCATTGCCCCACACCAGCACGGGGAGAAGATTTTTCTTGCCGAAAACTGACAGGTCTTGAGGCACGAAGATGGTGTGTGCATCGATGCTTGGCTCTTCCTTCATGACGGCTTTGTAGGGACCTTGCCCGCCGTCTTCCACTACGCGTGAAGCTGGAGCGTCTTCTGTCATTGTAAAACTCATGCTGATGGCACCCAGTGTCATCAATGCTGTTGCAGCCATGGCTGAACTAAGAAATTTCTTTACTTTCATAAATTGTCAGGTTGAATTAGATATAGGTATTTTTTTTACTTTACTTTCCATATTTTCAGGCAGATTGCGCCATCGTTGCCGCCGCCGAAACTGGGCTGACAGACGAAGATGGCATTGTTCAGCCATGCGTATTTGCTGTCTTGAGGAGCTTCGAACTGTGGGGCTGTGCGGAAATAAAACTGAGGGTTGCCATTGGCATCTTTTCCTGTGTATATCAGTCCCTTGTTGCGTATGTGGATGTTTACGCCGTCGTCGGTTCTGATGCTGTAGATTGCTTCAACTTCTGTGCGTCCGTTTTCGTTGTCCTGCAACTGATAGTCTGCACCACCTGGCAGAATGGTGCCTTTCATGTGGGGGCCTTCGAAAGTGCCGCCCACGATAGGGATGACAAAACGATTGCCATGAGAAGTCTGCCCAACTTGATAGGCTCCTTCGCATTTTACTCTCAATTCTACGACATACTCCAGCTGTGGAGCATCGTTCTGTGCTTTCGTTCCGGCGAAGAAAGCCAGCAGCATCGCTGCCAATAAGATTCTTTTCATTGTTTCGATAGGTGTTGATTAGAAATAGTAATAGGTGGCAAAGATAAGTCTTTTTACGTAAAGAAAAATGATTTCTCAATGCTTTTTTATATTTTCTGGCAAGAAAAGCAAAAATCAGAACTGGTTATTTGTTGTTAGGCTGTTTGAGTATGATTGTTTTTCAATAGATTGTCAATCAGTATATAAAAGCTTTATTCTTTCCTCGAAACGTTCAGGATGCTGCTTAAGTTCCTCTACCACTTCTTGATAAGGTCGGGTTGCGTCAAGATAGCGCCGTCCATGTGCTGTGGGCAGATGAAGCGGGGTCATATAGTTCTCGCCGAAGTAGCATACGAGCGCATCATGGGTGTCGTTGGGTGCAGGGTATTGTGTGTCTTCAAACGGAATCCATACTTGTTCATTGTAGGAACTGCGTTTGCGAATGCGACGATGGCTGCTGTATCGATAGGCAAGTACCGACACTCGCTCGCTGCTGTCTGCATCTACCATGCGGAACAGTTGTTCATAAAAGGCAAATGCTTTCTTGTAGCTGATGACGCTGTACAGTCCTTTGGAAAGTATGGCAATAATTTTTTTGTCTAACTTCTTCAAATCTTTCAGGTTGGCAAGGTATCCACGCAGCGATTTCTTTACCAGCATGGTGGCTGTTCGATGAAGAAAGCGCAGAAAAGAATTTTCAATAAATCCGTCCAGCACAAAGATGTCTATGTCAATGCCTCGACAGTATTTGCGGTTTAGTTCGTAGTCGGACAGGGCTGTTGACTCAACGTGGCGCAATGTGCCATGCCCCAGATAGAGCTGTTCGTCTGAATAGGTACTTTGCAGAAAATAAGGGTGCTGGAATTCCTTATCGGCAATCTTCACAAGTTTATCGTAGTCCTTGCGCAGCATGACGAAATCGATGTCGTCGTCCCAAGGAATGAAGCCCTGATGGCGAACAGCACCAAGCAAGGTTCCGCTATCCATCCAGCATTTCAGTCCATTTCGGTTGCATACATCTATCAATTTCTGTGCCAGTTCCATCTGAACATTCCACACCTGTTTCATTTCCGATGGAATGGTGTAGTCGCATCTTTTTTCTGTTTCTAAATTCATGGGAATGAATTATAAGAGGTTGAGTTTTTGTGCAGCTTGCTCGTATGCCTTTTTGAAGTAAAAGCCATTGTTCAGATTTTCCTTCATGGCCATTGCTGCATCCTTATACTGGGTGTATTCATCAGAAGTGATGACTCTCAGCTTTTCAGGCAGTTCGTTCAGAGAGCGAACAGCAATGCCCAACTTATTGCTAGTGATGAAAGGTGCCATGGCTGAATCTTCCCACACGATGACAGGCAATCCTGCACGCAAGTAGAAAGATGTCTTGTGTGGGTTGTTGATGCGCAGGTAGCTACCCCAAATTCCAGAACATCCATCAACAGAATCTCCGTCCCACACAAGTCCCCAATCGGCTTTGACTATACGGATAAACTCATCAGAATCAACAAGTCCATGATAGGTCACATGTTGCCACTGGCTGTATTCCTTTTCTTCCAGTTCTCCAGGTCCATACAAGTCGAGGCGACAAGGTGCAATGGCTGCATTGGTCTGGTAGATGAATGCATTTTTGCGTCGGTGTATTCCGCCTGCATAAACAATCTGCTGAAAATCCTTTTTGTCATTTCTTTCTGTACTAGGTTCTGCTACAGAAAGATAATCAAAGATTTCAAGACAACCCATAGGAACTTTGCAACCATGTTCTTCCAGCCATTTCTTCATTCGTTCGTTGTGTACGATGATGTAATCGGTATGACTGAGCCTTTTCACTTCCTGCTCGGCAGTCAGTTTCCTTCGGCGGAAAGTTCCCAGGTCATGAATGAGAGTAATGGTTTTGCTTCCCTTGAGTCGAGCTATGCTGCATAAGATGCTGTAGTATTTTTTGAAAGGGTATTGGATGAGTAGCAAATCTCCTTTTTGGAGCACAAACAAAACTTTTACCACGCAAAACAGTTTGCGGAAAAAGCGAGATGCTTTATCCTTTTCTTCCATGCGGACAGCGATGTCCGCAAATCCCATGCTTTGCATGATATCGTCAATGTCTCGCTTGGCTTTATTGGGCGAATATAAACCGATGTAGTAATTCATAATTGCAGAAGTTTTGATTAGATGAATTGTTTTATCCAGTATTCAACATCGTAGTTTCTAATAACGTTGTCAGGGATGTTGTAATATTCGCAATCAAGAAATTCTTTGATGCTTTTGTATGTATTCGATTTGTAGTCGAGTATGTATATATTATTGGGATGATAAATAGGAGTTTTAACAATGTCACAGTTTGTGGTAATGAGCTTCTTTTTCAGGAAAATTGCTTCGAGTGTACGCAAAGTCATGCCTGTTTGTCCTTTTTGCATGATTTCTATGATACATTTCGTTTGTATAATTTTTTCCAAAGACTCCTCGTAAGATATTTCATGATCTCTGTAATATGATTCTATTTGACAGTTGGGTATGGTGTGCTTGTCTTTGATGATGTAAAAATCAAAACAGATGTTTTGTTGTGTCAACTGCTGTGCTAATTGAGCAATAGTTTCAGAGCGATGTTTGTCTTTCCCTATAAAGAAAACGTCAGTTTTGCGATTTACTTGTTTCTGTATCAATGAGGTATCAGGATACCTGTAAACTTGTTCTATCTTATTGAATTTTAAGGATATTGCATCTCCTTCATCGAAGGTAAAAATGTTTAACCGAGTCTTATTCAGATAGTAACCATACTCCCATTTGCTATAAGCATTTCTACAAATTGTTGATACAGGATTCCAAAGGAAAACATTTTTTTCTTGGCACTCTATTTCTTTGTTCAGTATCAATAATTCTTTGAGATTCTCACATCCCCAAAATAAAACTTTATCAGTTTTTTTTATATTTTGTAATTCTTGTAAAAATTCTTCAGGAAAGAATCGATGAATCCATAACCCTTTTTGGTTCAAGATAAAAGTCCTGATAAATCGCAAGATAAGATGTTGTATCTTCTTGAAGCCACGATACTTATTCCGTTTATACTTTACAACAACAATATTTTCTTTATCGTTGAGAGGATCAACGATATAATCAGCTAAAAAATAGTCTTTCTTTATGATGTAAAGCATTTGAGAATATATTTATGAAAAAAAAGAATGCAATTTTTTACGCCTTGTCCATCTCTTGTCATGGTCAATCTTGCTGATAATCAATTTTCTTACAAAAACTTCAGCATTCCATCCTCGCTGTTGAGCATAGCTATAAGCGACTTTCAAGAACAATTCTAATCTTCCTGTCCAACGAAAAAAATCGTCTTTACATTCAGCTATTGTCAGTTTTTCAGGAGTCTTCAATGTCATTCGGTTAATATCAATCACTGATAGTTTATACATTCCGTCTTCTTCGTGATAGAGGACATTGGAAAGGTTCAAGTCGTGGTGTACTATGCCTTGCCTATGCATTTTGACCATTAATGCAGCAAATGACTCTATCATTTGCTTATCAGGTTCTTCACACTCTAAAAGAGGTTTGATGCTTGAATCTGTTGTAACAGAAGAAACATAGTATGAACAAAATGGCAAGCAGCCTTTACGCTGTTCGGAGTAAGCAAAAGGGGTTGGTGTTGCGATACCTGCCTTTTCCAGTGTCATTCCGTTTTCAAAAGCTTTCTGTGCTTTTGTTTTAGAAAAAATTCGCAAACATGCGTTTAGCAGTCCTTTATAATTAAATTTTTTTACTACAAGTACTTGTCCATCAGCAAGAACAAAAGATTTGATGATATTTCGTCTATTCTGGAAAATAACTGTTCCTGTATGGTCAAAGCTGGTATGTAGGCTATCCATAAAGGAGCTTACCAAGGAATTTGCATATGTAGGATTTATGACATATTTGACAGTCATAGACAGCTGCTTTTATTGGGATAACACAAGAAATTTTGAACAAAGATACACTTTTTACTTCAAACATCCCTGTTTTCGTCTCTTTTTTCTTACATTTGTACCCATAAAAGGGTGTAATCACATCATTAATTCTGGATAGAAACATGTTGAAAACTCCTATCTCAATAGTCATCAATACATATAATGCAGGAGAACAAATAGTTCCGACGTTGGAATCGGTCAAAGATTTCGACGAGGTCGTTGTGTGTGATATGGAGAGTACGGATGATACGGTAAAGATAGCTCAGCAGTATGGTTGCAGAGTTGTGACATTCCCAAAAGGGAATCATAACATTTGTGAACCTGCTCGAGATTTTGCTATTCACTCGGCTCGTAATGAATGGGTTTTGGTTGTTGATGCAGATGAAGTTGTGACACTTCCTTTGAAAGATTACCTTCAAGAGATTCTACAATCTTCCTCTTTGAAAGACGCCTATTTCGTTCCACGAAAAAATATGTTTTTAGGGGAATTTGTAAAAGCCTCTTTTCCTGATTATCAGTTAAGATTTCTTCGACACAAGAAAGCGGTTTGGCCTCCAACTATCCATTCTTTACCTATGATAGATGGAGAAATTGGTTATCTCCCTAAACGAGTTGATATTGCTTTGGTGCATTCGGGGTTAACAGTGTCCGGTGAGTTGAAAAAGTTAGATGTATATAGCCAGAATGACTTGATAAAGAGGAAAAAAGATAAAGTTGGTCTTTTTGAACTGATGCTGAGTCCTGCGTATAGATTTTTTAGGTATTATATTTTACACGGAGCTTGTTTTCAGGGTAAGCGTGGTTTTATTAAAGCGTGTTTTTCTTCTCATATGAAATTTTATTACTTAGCAAAAGTGTATGAACGCCAGCTGAAGCGAGAAGGAGTGAAATTGTAATGTGTTTAAAGTTTTTAGTAGATAAAAATAGTCAACAATGAAAAAAGTTCTTACTGTAGGTGTTTACGATCTTCTGCATATCGGTCATGTCGAACTCTTTCGCAAGGCAAAGGCTTTGGGCGATTACTTGATTGTTGCAGTACAGGATTCGGATGTTGTGCTTAAGTTCAAGCCTGAAGCAAAAATGGTTTATAGTACAGAAGAACGTTGTTATATGGTACGATCCATTCGTTATGTGGACGAAGTAGTTGTCTATCAAGACGTAAAGGACATCATGAGCGAGGTTGACTTCGATGTTTTTGCTAAAGGTCCAGACCAGAAGCATGCTGGCTTTCAGGCCGCAGTGGAATATTGTGAGAAGAACGGAAAAGAAGTGGTCGTGATGCCGCGTACAGAAGGGATTTCCTCTTCTGATTTGAAGACCATCATTAAAAATATGTAAGAACCTTATGCTTTGACGCTGCTTTCGTCAAACTCTCTGTAAGGTAAATTCAAGTCCATCAGATAGAAATTGTGCTGATGAATCTTGTCTGCTGGCGGTGGTGTCATGTAGTCGCCAAACAGCTGTGTCAGATAAGCGTCATTATCTTTCAATCCCCAAAACATTTTTCCCTCGAATTCAACGGGAGTTGGGTCACCCAACACTTGTTCCTTGTCCACCATGCTGCCCAGTCCGTCATTGTGGTTTACTGCGGCTAATCTGCTGGTTCTGAGGTCATATTTCATCATGTGGCGTTTGATTTTCTGCTGTAATTCAGGCAAAGTGTACATCTTTCGCATCAGCAGAGGAATCCAGCAAGAAGGACCATGCCCATGGCGGTAAGGGTCGCGGAAGAGGAAGTAGAGAGCCTTGCGCAAGTAGTTGTATTTCATTTGATAGAGCCTCTGACACAACTTGCCTTCGGGTGCTCCGTCAATGGGAAAGATATCTACATATACACCGCCGAGATAATAGAGATGAGGCCGTTCAATGAGCGTAGTGCCAGCATCTTGCACCTTGCCGAAGTGAAGCGGATATTTAGGGTCGTTTTCAAAACAGACAAACTCGTATGGTTCAGGCAGCCACTCCTTGCTATGCTGGATGAAAGCTTCGTAGTCCTCACGAGGCATGCAGATGTCCATGTCATCGTCCCATGGAATGAATCCTTTGTGTCGCACTGCGCCAATCAGCGAGCCGTCCACAAGGTAATACCTCAGTCCGTGCTCTATGCAGGTCTGATGTATAGCTGTCAGAATGTCAAGCAGTCTGAGCTGCAGTGTGCGTATGTCGTAGTTTGCCATATTTTCTTATAAAGTTTTTCTGTACACCTCCATGAGTTGCTTTGCCAGCACGCTTGGATGGAATGTCTGCATGGCATATTCTCTGCCTCCTGCAATTGTTTCAGCTCTCAATTCGCTGTCGGTCAGCAATTTCACCATTTTATTGCAGATGTCTTCTGCGCTGTTAGGATCTGCTTTCTGTGCCCATGGTCCTCCTGCTTCAGGCAGGCTGCTCACGTTGCTTGTCACCACAGGGCAGCCGCATAACTGCGCTTCTACTACTGGCAGTCCGAAGCCTTCGTAGAAAGAGGGGTAGATAAATAGCTGCGCATTCGAGTACAGCTTTTTCAGTTCCACGTTGTTGATGGTCTCTGGCCAGCGGAACAAGTGCTCCATGCCATGTTCTGCAATATACTGCTTCACCTGATGCTTGTAAGCTCCGCCTCCACCAACAACCATCAGTGGCATCTGCAGATCCTTCGGCATCAGTTCCATCGCCTTCACAATACCCAGCAAGTTCTTTCTTGAATTGACTGAGCCGACATACAGCATATAGGGTTGGCTGTTTTTGAGTTCTTGAGTTTCTGAATCTTTAAGTTCAGAAATCGGTTGGTAGTAAATGGGGCTAACGGGTTGATAGACAACATCTACCTTTCGTTCTGGCACGTTGTAGAACTCCAGCACATCACGCTTCGTGCATTCGCTGATGCAGATAATTCGGTCGGCATGGTTGCAGGCATACTTCCACTTCATGTTGTAAATTTTGCGGTCGTGCCAGCGGTACATGTCGGGGAATGTGCGGAAAGCTACATCATGGATGGTCACCACTGATGCTATGCCTGAGTGGAACAGTCCTACAGGCATCTCGTTGCTCAATCCGTGAAACAGTTCGATGCCATCCTTTTTCATCTCATTCACCAGCCCATACGTCCGCCATGCACTGCCTCTCATCATTCCTGTTGGCATGATGGTGTGGCAGCCCTTCTTCTCCATATAGGGCGATGTTACCTTGTTCAGCTTCACCTTGGGTGTGTAAAGCCAGTATTCATTATCGGGAAATTCAGCCGTCAAGATGTCAATCGTTGTGCGGCTGTGGTTTCCCAATCCTGTAAAGTTGTTGTAGAGACGCTTGGCGTCAAAACCTATTCTCATTGTTATTCGAAGTGAAAAATCTAAGCTACCTTGTATGGAAACAGGTAATATGACTTTTCATTTTTCACTTTTCGTTTTTATATAGAATTGGATTCGTGCTTGGGTCGTTATACATCTTCATCTGCTTGTACACCTTCATGTACTTTTTGCCTGCCTCAATGTCTTCTATCAGCTGGTCAATGGCAGTTGAGAGATCTTTGCGCTGCTCCAGCAGCACATCCAGTTTCTTCTGGCAGGTAGCCTTGTGCTCCTCGCTGGCATCCTTGCGCTCTACCTGTTCTTTCATGTGGTAGATTTTCAGTGCCAGAATAGAAAGGCGATCCACTGCCCATGCAGGGCTTTCAGTGTTGATGGTAGCATCGCTCTTCACCTCAATATCCTTGTAGATGGTAAGGAAATAAGAATCAATCATTTCTACGAGGTCTGTACGGTCTTGATTGCTCTTGTCAATGCGGCGTTTCAGCGTCAGTGCCTCAACAGGGTCAATTTGCGGGTCGCGTATGATATCTTCGAAGTGCCACTGTACGGTGTCAATCCAGTTTTTCACATACAGATAATATTCGATGCTGCCCTCTTGGTAAGGATTGGCTATAGGTTGGTCAATGTTGTCATGTACATGATAGTCGTTAATAGCCTGTTCGAAAATAGGGTAAGCCCGTTCTGTAAAAGTCATAAATATCTATTTAATGTTAAAATTTGGTACAAAAGTAAATAAATATTGTGAAATATGCAACAAATTTGGTCAAAATAGCTAACTTTGTTCCATCGAAATATTAAAGAGGAAGAAAAAGTCCCCAACCTTCCCCAAGCGCATTGCAGGTTGATTCCGAAGTCGATGCCCAAGTTGGAAGCTAGGGGGCTTCTTTTTTTTGCCATTCTTCCCGTTCTCTTGATTTTTCCATTTCAATACATTTTTGCAGAGGAAAAAATCCCTGTGACCACCATCACCCACGCGATGGCGTCACGCCCTTATCTTCCCCCAACGTCTGTTCCAATCTTCCGTCTTTTTTTCCTTTTGCAACCTCTCCGAAAAACGGTGCGCTTTACACCTCAAAATCGGTAAGAGTCTCACCTCGGAATCGGTGAGACTCTTACCGATTCCGAGGTGAGACTCTTACCAGTTTTGAGACACAAAATGGGGGTATTGTAAGAGATCGCCAGACCCTCTCTTGTTTGACGCCTTTTTCATGGAAATCAGGACAGCTTTCAGAGGTAAAAAACTCGTATGACCATCACTGGCTATACGAGTAGGGTGCACCAACTATTATCTAAATTTTTATCTATATGAAAAAAACTGGTGTCATGACGAACAAATCTATTCCTTGTTTGGGCAGTTTTTTCTTTTCGGCTAATTGTTGGGCCGTGTGTTCATGCTGTATGTTCCATTCATGACCGTGATATTCGCTGTTGTGTTGGGGAGGTATTTGTTCTCAATCCAATCAGGGCAGATAGAACCGTCCTCAAACACGGCACGAATGCGGATGGTGGTTGGCTTTTCCAGTTGCGTGCTGTAAGAGAACTTGCCGTCCTTGACCAGAATCACTGCTGATGGCTTTTCGTGAATGTCGCCGTCTTCATCGGCAATGTGAACAAGATATGCTACATCGCGCAAGCCTTCGCTGACTGTGCCGTCAATGGTGAAAGTGCCTGGGATGATGGAAGGCGAAACCACGCGTGCACCCTCCGTTTCAGATATTGTTACGGTTGTGGAGCAGCCCAAAGCATCCTTCTCTGGCAAAAACCCTACGGCAGCCTGGAACTTTTCATCAAAAGATGCCATGTTGTCTAATACCCTGTCTGTAACTACAACAGCTCCGTTAGGTGTCTTTCCGTTGTTGTAGAGTTGAGCGACGAACGACATGCCTTTTCCTGTATTCTTGTCTGCAAAGTACATGACTTTCAGTCCTCCGATTTTCCTTATCTCTTCTTTCAGGTTGGGGTTGATAACGAAGGCTGTAGGTGTGTTGTCGGCCTTCTTGATTTTCTTTTTCAGTTCTTTTGCGGTTACCACTTGGCCGTTCCATACAAGCAAGGCATCGTCCAGACTTTTGATTTTAGGATAGTAGTCCGACTGCTCATCTTTCTTTGCATCCGGTTCAGCAACGGGTGCTGACGCAGGTGTTGCGGCAACAGCAGCGATGGGTTCGGCCTTCTGTTCGGCAGTGGTTTGCACAAATGCAGGTGTTGTTGTTGCAGCCTTTTTAGGGGGGTAATTTTTTCGAGGCTGGCTGTTGCTTCTGGCGTTGCAAATGCACAGAGGGCAACGAGTGACAACGGGAGGATGTACAGCGACTTGCAGCGCATCCATTGGCTTGTTTTTTGTTCTTTCATCATTGTAATACGTTTTTTAGTTAAACTATGATTAAAACTGTTGGCAAAGGCGTAGGAACTGGAGCCAACAGCGGTTTTTAGCAAAAGTGACTGGTATTCGTACATGGAGACGCCCTGACGAAGCACGTAGTTGTCGGCTTCATATTCATGCACGTCTCTCAGGCTGGCGCTGAGCATATAGATGAAGGGGTTCCACCATTGTGTTAGCTGCACGAACGTGAGCAGCAAGATGTCCAGTGAGTGGTGGTGGATGATGTGTCCTTTCTCGTGGAGAAGGATTTCGTGGCGGTGGTTGGCATAGTCTTGCTCGCTGATGACGATGGAGCGCATCCAGCTGCATGGCTTGACATTGTCGGAGTGGCAGTAGATGGTGATGCCGCCATCTTGCTTGTCTTTCCACAGTGCGCCACATCGTATGAGTCTTTCCATGTTGATGAACTGCCAGAGGCGAAGCAGGAACATGAAGGCAATTCCTGCCAGATTGACTATGGCTACCCAATATAGCATCTTGTCGAATGGGCTTTGTTCTTCGTTGATAGCTGTCTGTATCTGCTGGGTACTTTCTGTTTGGTCTGCAGTGTGCATGACGAAGAGCGTCTCGATGGTTTCTTTCTGTTGCTCAAATGCTTGTATGGCAGGTTCGCTGACGGCTGGCAGAGAGATGTTGCATAGCGGCAGCAGGAGCGAGAGCGTCAGGATGAGGAGAAGCATCAGCCTGTTGAGACGGAAGAATCTTTCCTTGCGCAGCAGCAGCGAGTAGGGCACGTAGAGCAGCGCGAGCACGAAAGCAGCTTTGAGCGAGTAGGTGAGCAGGTCGTACATGGTGTGTCAGTTTTCTTTTTCGATGAGGGTTAGTATATCTTTAATTTCTTGGACAGAAAGCTGCTCTTCCTTGACAAAGTAGTTGAACATCGACCTGATATTGTCACCGAAGAAGTTGCGTTTCACTTCCTGCATGGTCTGGCGTGTGTACTGGGCGCGAGTGATTTTTGCCACATACATGTGGGTCTTTCCTTCGCCCTTGTTCTTGAAGTAGTCAACATAGCCCTTCTCATACAGCACCTTCAGATAGGTGGCGATGGTGGTGTAGGCTGGCTTGGGCTCTTCGTAGCGCTCGAGTATGTCCCATGCGCAGGCGGAATGGTTGATGTCCCATAGGATAGACATGACTTGGAACTCTACTTTGGTCAGTGTGTTGTCTTTTCTTTTCATCTTGCAGGAATGGATGATGGGTTTTGTGTTTCTGGTGCAAAGTAAAGGAAGAACTGCGAATATCGCAAACTTTCAATATCGGAAAGTTACAAAATTGATGCGTTTTTAACATTTATTCGTAGAAATAGGGGATTTGGGGCTTGGAGGCCTTCTGATGCGGTTGTACTCTTCTTCAAGAAGCCAATAAGCTTTCTTTGGGTAAAAGGTGTGACGTTTTTTCCTTATGCTCGAGAGGAAAATTGTCCTGCACGGCAAAGGGCAATAGTCCTTTTCTTTATCAGTTATTTGATATGGTTGGCAGTCTTCATTCAAATGAATTCCGTTATTGGATGAAATGAGTATGTTTTAATCAGATACACATGTTGAAGACTAAAAGATTGTGAATTTATAGGATGTGATTTTTGCTGAATTCATGCAGGATTGGCAATTCCCACATTATTTATTATTAGAGTTTAAGAAAAAAGTCATATCTTTGCAAACAAATTAATGGAATAGGAATGAAGAAAATACTGATTCTGAATGGCCCTAATCTGAATTTGCTGGGCAAGCGTGAGCCGGGCATCTATGGAAGCCGCAGCTTTGAAGACTATCTGGAGGAGTTGCGAACAGCCTTTCCTGATGTAGAACTGGCTTATTTCCAGTCGAATGTGGAAGGGGAACTTATCAACAAGATTCATGAGGCAGGTTTCGAGTGGGACGGCATTGTGCTGAATGCTGGAGCCTACACGCATACGAGCATTGCTTTGCAGGATGCCATCCGAGGCGTGAAGACTCCTGTTGTGGAAGTGCACATCTCGAATGTGCATCAGCGTGAGGAGTTTCGCCACAAGTCGATGATTAGCTGCGCTTGTGTGGGTGTTATCTGCGGCTTTGGGCTCGACAGCTATCGTCTGGCTATTGAAGGGCTGAACAAGCGATAGGCAAGGTCATGACGGAAACGGAAAAAATAGACGAGTACATCCTTGCTCACATTGACAAGGAAGGTGACTATATGCACCGTCTGTGGAGGGCGACGCAGCTGCATCTGCTGTATGGGCGGATGGCCAGCGGTCACTTGCAGGGCAGACTCCTGAAGATGCTGGTGGGTATGGTGAAGCCGAAGCTGGTGCTGGAGATTGGCACATACAGCGGCTATTCTGGATTGTGCATCGCTGAAGGACTGGAGGAAGGCGCGCATCTGCACACGGTGGAGATTAATGATGAGCAAGAGGATTTCACGTTGCCCTGGTTTCAGAACTCGCCCTATGCCGATAGGATTACGATGCACATTGGAGATGCGCTGGAGGTGGTGCCGAAGCTGGGCTTGCAGTTTGACATGGCGTTTATTGATGGCGACAAGCGCAAGTATGTGGAGCATTATGAGATGGTGATGTCGCATCTGAACAAGGGTGGCTACATCTTGGCTGACAATACGTTGTGGGGTGGTCATGTGGTGGACGAAAATGCGAAAGATGCACAGACAGAGGGCATCAGGCGCTTCAACGACCATGTGGCGCAGGACATCAGGGTGGAAAAGGTGATGCTGCCATTGAGGGATGGATTGAGTATAATTAAGAAGAAATAACGAAGTTATATGGAAACAACAAGACAAAATAAGATTGCTCGTCTGATTCAGAAGGACTTGAGCAACATTTTTCAGGCACAGACAAGGCAGACAAGAAACTTGCTGGTGAGTGTGAGCGTGGTGCGTATCAGCCCCGACTTGAGTGTGGCGAAAGCATACCTGAGCGTGTTCCCTTCTGAGAAGGCGCAGGAGGTGCTGAAGAATGTGAACGACCACGCATCAGAAATTCGCTATGAACTGGGCAAGCTGGAACGTCACCAGTTGCGCATTATTCCTGAGCTGAAGTTCTTTTTGGACGATTCGCTGGATTACGTGGAGAATATTGACAAGTTGCTGCAAGGATGAACTTTCCGTTCTACATAGCTTCTCGTTACCTGCTGTCGAAGAAGTCACACAATGCCATCAACATCATCTCGGGCGTGTCGGTGTGTGGTGTGGCTATCGCTACGGCGGCGCTGGTGTGTATCCTGTCGGTTTTTAACGGATTTCAGGACATGGTGGCAGGTCTGTTTACGGCTTTCGACCCAGAGCTGAAGGTGGTGCCTGCCGAAGGAAAGTTCATGCTGGCTGATGCAGAGGAACTGAAGGAACTGCGTGAGAATGCCGACATCGCTGTCTATACAGAAACGCTAGAGGATGCAGCCTTGCTGATGATTAACAATCGGCAGGCTATGGCGACGGTGAAGGGTGTGGAGGAGAATTTTGAGCAGTTGACCGACATTGATGGCATCCTGTTTGGAGAAGGTGTGTTTGAACTTCAGGCCGATGTACTCGATTATGGAATCTTGGGCGGCAATCTGCTGATGAGGCTGGGTCTGCCTGCCGACTTCTCTTCGCCCATTCAAGTATATGCGCCTCGAAAGGGTGAACGTATGGATTTGACTGACCCGACGGCGAGCCTGAATCAGGAAGAACTCTTTTCGCCCAAGGTAGGATTTATGGTCAAGCAGAAGAAGTATGATGCCAGCTATGTCATTACCAACCTTGCTTTTGCACGTCGGCTGTTTGACAGAAAGGGCTATGTTTCGGCTATTGAGTTAAAACTGGCAGATGGTGCTAGTCTTTCTGCTGTGAAATCGCAGATAAAGAAAGCTTTAGGTGACAAGTATGTGGTGCTGGACAGATATGAGCAGCAAGAAGATACGTTCAAAATCATGCAGATAGAGAAGCTGATTTCGTACATCTTTCTCACGTTTATCTTGGCCATAGCCTGTTTTAATGTGATTGGCTCTCTGTCGATGCTCATCATTGACAAGAAGAAAGATGTGATGATGTTGCGTAATCTGGGGGCTAATGAGCAGCAGATCAGGAGCATTTTCATGATGGAAGGCAGGCTGATTTGCTTGCTTGGTGCCGTCATTGGAATAGTGTGTGGACTTGCTCTGTGCTTCTTGCAGCAGGAGTTTGGGCTGATTCGTTTTGGCGATGGCGAAGGAAGCTACATCATTGATGCCTATCCAGTTAGCGTTCATGTGACAGATGTGCTCTTGGTGCTTCTGACAGTCGTGGCCGTAGGCTTCCTTTCAGTGTGGTATCCCGTGCACTATCTGAGTAAAAAATATACACGAAATTGATAAGAAAAATTAAAAACTTTAAGATATGAAAAAGAACATTTATTTGCTTTTACCAGCATTGGCTGCTATGTTCCTGATGGGATGTGGCAAGCAGAAAACACTCGTTTCCAACAATTTTGCGGTATCGCCTACACCGCTTGAATACATCGCAGGTGACGTTCCAGCAACAATCAGCATCAACGTGCCTGCAAAGGTGATGAACAAGAAGGCTGTGATTGCTTGTACGCCTGTGCTCAAGTGGGACGGAGGTGCTGCTGCTGGCGAAAGCTTCACTATTCAGGGAGAAAAAGTGGAGGCCAACAATACTATTATCTCTTATAAGAATGGTGGTCACGCTACAATGCGCTTTAGTGTTCCTTTCCAAGAGGGCATGGAGAAGAGCGAACTGTTCATGCAGTTCAATGCTCGCAAAGGCAACAAGGTTATCAAGATGCCAACGGTGAAGATTGGCTATGGTACGCAGTGTACTGCAGCTCTGATTACCAAGACGGCCAAGACGGCCAACTTTGGTGTTGCACCAGACAATTTCCAGCGTGTCATCAGCCAGAAGCAAGAGGCTGCCGTTAAATTCCTTATTGGTCAGGCAAACCTCAGAGGCAGCGAGCTGAACAGCAAGAATGTGCAAGACTTCATCGCAACGCTCAAGAACATCAAGAGCGACGAGCAGAGCCTTGTGCTCAATAACATCGAGGTAAGCGCATACGCATCCCCAGACGGTGCATACGCCATGAACGAGAAACTGGCAGAAAAGCGTGGTGAGGTATCTGAAAACTATGTGAATCAGCAGCTGAAGAAGGCTCAGCTTTCTACAAATGTGGATTCTAAATATACAGCTGAAGACTGGGAAGGATTCCAGGAACTGGTTTCACAGTCAAATCTTCAGGATAAAGAAATCATCATTCGTGTACTCTCTATGTACCAAGACCCTGAACAGCGTGAACGTGAGATTCGTAATGTTGCAGTGGTTTACAAAGAACTGGCAGACGCCGTATTGCCTGAACTGCGCCGTGCTCGAATGGTCATCAACTACGACGTGATAGGACGAAGCGATGATGCTATCCTTGCGCTGATTGATGGTGATGTTTCAAAGCTCAGTGTGGAAGAACTTATTTATGCTGCCAACATTCTTGTTTCTGCAGATGCGAAAAAAGAAGCAATTTTCAAGAAGGCTGTTGAGCTTTATCCTAACGACTATCGCGCTTACAATAATCTGGGTGAACTCTCTATGAAAAAAGGCGATTTCGATAATGCGCAATACTATTTCCGTCAGGCACTGGGTGTAAATGCCAATGCTGCTGAGCCAAATGTGAACATGGGTATGATTGCTATTCAGAACAGCCAGTTCAAGGATGCAGAGATGTACATAGCCAAAGGTGTAGATGCCAACAATTTTGACGAAGCTCTTGGGCATCTCTATGTGGCTCAGGGAAAATACAATCAGGCAACAGCAAAGATGATGAAGTCATCTAACAATAGTGCAGCTCTTGCCAATATCCTCTCGCAAGACTATGCTGATGCACTCAAGATGCTCAACAACATCAAGAATCCTGATGCCATGACTTATTATCTGCGAGCTGTACTTGCTGCTCGTATGGAGAAAACCGATGAGGTGAAAGAGCATCTCGCTAAAGCCATTGCGCTTGATCCAACACTCGCAAAGAGAGCTGCTAACGACGCAGAATTTTCTGATTATAACAAGTAATCGTGAAAAGAAATCTACACATTATATATATATATATAGTTTCCGCTTTCCTGTTTGCATCGTGCGGTCTTGATGGTACGTCTTTCCATATTAAAGGAAGTTTCCGTGATATGCAAGGAGGCGAACTATATATATATAACTTGGCAGATGATGAGGCATCCCTCGACACGCTCACCATACAGGCAGGACGCTTTCAGTATCGTGGTGAGGCTAAAGAAGTGACGCCCTATATGCTCGTCTTCTCTAATGGCATGGAGCAAGTCATCTTTGCCAGCCCTGGCGCTGACCTTATCTACGAGGCTTCTGCTAATGACCTGAAAAACTATCGTGTTGAAGGCAGTGATGAGAATAAGCTCATGAATAAGTTCCGCCAAGATACTTATTCGCAGAATCCCTCGATGATGACAGGCACAGCACGTACCTACATCTTGGAAAACCCTGATTCGCCTGTAGCTATCTATCTGCTTGACAAATACTTTGTCCAAAACGAGAATGCAAGCAATATAGAAACTGCTGAATTGCTTCAAATTATAAAGGATAAACAGCCTCACAGCCACTATCTTCTTGATTTGGAAAGTAAAATCAGCATAGCAGAAAAAGGACAAGTAGGAAAAATATTGTCCGATGTTGTTCTGACCAAAGAGGATAAGACTACCGTCAAGCTGTGGGAGCAGACAGAAGACTTCAACTTGATAGTTTTCTGGGCAGAATGGCTTCCTAATGGATATGATGTGCTATGGAATTTGAGACAGAATAGCAGCAAATACAAAGAAACTGACTCCCTGCGTATTGTGGCTATATCCCTTGACATACAGCCTTATCGCTGGGAAAATGCCATCCGTCCCGACACCGTCAATGGAATAGAGCATTACTGTGACGGATTGGCATTTGAATCAAAAGCGTTGAGAGAGCTTGGAGTTGATGCAGCCCCTCTTTATTATTTGGTAGATAAAAATCACCAGATTTTAGAGCGAGGTACTGATATACAGGCAATTGACAATTTGTTGGAGAGATATTTGAAGAAGGACGACTAAAACCTTAAAACAGGCATGCTGTCAAAAGTTCATAGCGCAACACTCTTAGGTTTAGAGGCCATGGTTGTTACTATTGAGGTAGATAACTTCGATGGTGGCCAGTCGTCACGTTTTGCGATTGTGGGTCTGCCTGATAACGCTGTGAAAGAGAGTCAAGAACGTGTTCAGTCTGCGCTTCGAGTGAATGGCTATAAAGCCCCTTTCAAATCTGTAGTCATCAATTTAGCGCCAGCCGATATTCGCAAAGAAGGGACGGGTTTCGATTTGCCTATGGCGATAGGCGTGATGCTTTCGTTTGAGTTCTTGCAGATTGAAAATCCCGAGCGTTTCATGTTTGTTGGCGAATTAGGATTAGATGGCAGCATCCTGCCTGTAAAAGGCATTCTCCCCATCTCTATTAAAGCAAGAGAACTGGGTTATGAAGCACTGTTCGTTCCAGCAGAGAATGCAAGAGAAGCTGCAGTGGTTAATAAACTGAAAGTTTATGCTGTAAACCATTTGAACGACATCGTTAATTTCTTTAATGGCTCAGTTCCCGTAGAACCAACACTCGTCAATACACGCGAAGAATTTTATTCTCAACTTTTTAATTTTGAATCCGATTTCAGCGAAGTTCGAGGGCAAGAAAACGTGAAACGCGCCTTCGAGGTAGCAGCTGCAGGAGGTCACAATATCATTCTTGTCGGCAGTCCTGGGTGTGGAAAGTCAATGATGGCAAAGAGACTGCCATCCATTTTGCCACCTCTGACACTGAATGAGAGTTTAGAAACTACTCAGATTCATTCTATTGCTGGAAAATTAAAGAAAGAGGATTCTCTCATTAGCCAGCGACCATTCCGTGCGCCGCATCATACCGTTTCTGACGTTGCTTTAGTTGGAGGCGGCAACACTTTTATGCCTGGAGAAATTTGTTTAGCACATAATGGTGTACTTTTCCTTGACGAGTTACCCGAATTTAACCGCTCTGTTCTCGAAACGCTTCGTCAACCCCTTGAAGATAGAGTGATTAGCATCTCTCGAGTTCGCTACAACCTCACTCTGCCATGTTCGTTCATGTTGGTAGCTTCCATGAATCCATGTCCTTGCGGCTATCATCATCATCCTACTCGAAAATGCGTTTGTACCCCAGCGCAGATTCAACGTTACATGAACAAAATCAGTGGTCCTTTAATGGACAGAATAGATATTCAGATTGAGGTAGAAAGTGTTCCTTTCGAAGATTTAGCAAAGGCACCGAAAGGAGAATCCTCCACTGCTATTCGCGAACGAGTGCTCAAAGCCCGTCAGATACAGAACGAGCGTTATAAAGGCATCAAGGGCATTCACTGCAATGCCCAGATGACGACCGCTCTTCTGCATCAATACGTCCAACTCGATGATCAGGCCTTCAGCCTCCTTCGTACAGCGATGCAGAAGTTTAATCTATCCGCTCGTGCCTACGACCGCATTCTCAAAGTCTCACGTACCATTGCCGACCTCGAAGGAGCAGAGCAAGTGCAACGCCACCACATAGCAGAAGCCATTGGATACCGCAATCTAGACAGAGAAAATTGGATTGAATGATAGTGCTTTTGTTGTAAAAAAGCATTTGGCGTAAGTTTGCAGAACTTTTAATTTAAACAAAAAAGCATCCCTCGGATCCGATATGATGGACTCGAGGGATGCGATGTTTCGTACCCAGAGGTACGCTGTAAAATTTATTTTAAGCCTAACGTAGGCTTTATAATCGAATAATGTAGGTTTTACTCTATTTCAGGAACTTCAATCTGTGAGCCATAGCGATGGTATTCGTTAGCGATAGATTGTTCTTTGATATAGAGTGCCAATTCGATGCGGCCATTCTTGACTGGGGCAGTTTGGGCGATATACTTGTCGCAGTTGGCTGCCGCTTCAAACACAACGTCAGGAACATTGGCAGAAATGGTGCGTACACGTTCAAAATTCTTGATGCTTTCACAGAAAGCGGCCAAGTTTTCTTTCTTGATATCTCCAACGATTTGGCTGATCAGCGAATTGTCTTCACTGGCAGATATTGTGAGTGGAGTACCCACAGTCTTAGCAGCCAATTGTACCATCTTGACTTGTTCAACAGTTTCATCTCCAAAGAGTCGCAGTACCATGCCGCCTTTCAGAGGAAGATAGCGGAATACATTCTGTTCTCCACGGATGTTAGGCTGGATGTTGCGTGCATGCTTGAACTCTTTTTCATACCATTTAGGGTAAGATGTTGTGTAGTCTGTTGTTGAATCAGCCTTATCGGTAATGTTCATCAGCTGCAAGCAGTAGTTAGGACCGCCGGCTTTCAAGCCTGGGCCAAAGGCTGACAGTTTCATGCCGCCAAAGGGTTGTCTGTTGACAATCGCGCCAGTAATGCCTCTGTTGATGTAGAGGTTACCTGCTTGAATGTTGTTTTTCCAGTATTTTTGTTCCTGCTCGTCAAGCGACTGCAAACCAGAAGTCAATCCGTAGTCAAGGCCATTGACCAAAGCAACTGCTTCTTCCAGTGTGTCGTAAGGAGCAACAGCCAGAAGCGGTGCAAACAGCTCTGTGCGGAATGTGAACGAAGCAGGCTTCACGTCATACTTGATAGTAGGCTTCAGGATATATTTCTTATCGTCAGCAAATTCTGGCGCAATCAGCCATTTTTCGCCTGGTTCAAGTTTGAATGCCTGTTCCAGTTTCTCATTCTTGTTGGTAATCATAGGACCAACAATGTTGCCGGCATTCCATACGCCTCCCACCTTGAGTGATGACGCGCAATCCTTCAGTTTTTCGAAGAATTCAGGGTTGTTATATACAGAACGTTCCACCAGCAGGATTGAGCAAGCAGAACACTTCTGTCCAGCATTGCCGAAAGCAGAGCGGCACGCAT
Source organism: uncultured Bacteroidaceae bacterium (assembly GCA_904501945.1). Taxonomy (GTDB): domain Bacteria; phylum Bacteroidota; class Bacteroidia; order Bacteroidales; family Bacteroidaceae; genus Minthosoma. The sequence continues at coordinate 2,684 of CAJGCU010000005.1, read as the reverse complement.
TCATGATGGCGTGGTCACGGTCACCCTTGGCAGAGAGGATCATCACGTTCTTGCCGCCTGTCTCTGCTGAGAGTGGCTTGCGTGGATTGGCGTGAGCGATGTTTTGTGCCGTTTCTGTTCCACCTGTCAAGATAATGTGCTTGATAGCAGGAGAAGACGTGAGCAATGGTGTTGCCTCGCTGTCAGTGATGATGACCTGAAGTGCTTCTCTTGGCACTCCTGCCTCCCAGAACGCTTTAGCAAACAGCCACGCAACAGGTGCTGCTACTGTGGCAGGTTTCAGAATACAGGTGTTTCCTGAAGCAAGAGCTGCAACCACGCCGCCACAAGGAATAGCGCATGGGAAGTTCCATGGTGAAAGCACCAGTACGGCACCCTTTGCCTCCATGCTGATATCGTCAAGTGCAGCATACTTCTTCATGGTTGTTGTGTAGAATCGGCAATAGTCGATAGCTTCAGACACTTCAACATCAGCTTCTTCGATAGTCTTTCCTGTGATGGCGCACATAGAGCCGTTCAGGTCGCCACGCATTTGTCCAAGCATGTTAGCAGCTTTGTACATGATTTTATGACGTTCCTCTATCGTCGTCTTTCCCCATCCTGCAGGGTCTGCATCTGCAATCTCCAGAATCTTTTCGGTCTGTTCCTTGTTTGCGCGCGACATTTCACATACCAGCACATCTCCTTCTTGTGAGCGGTCGAAGTATTTTGCGTGGTCGTCATTATAGACAAACGTTTTGCCAATTTGTGTTGGCAGCAAGTCGCCCGGCTTCCACTTGTTCCATTCAGATCTTTGGCCTGACATAATGCCTTTGCTTTGCCACTTTGCAAAAATCTCTTCCACCCATTTCTGATTGCAGAAACGGTCGAAATCTGTGTCTGGCTCATTCACCATTTCGTCCTTAGGCTCTTGCCCGAAGTAGAACTGGTTTCTGTCCTGTGTTCTCGTAGGAGTGTTGGAAACAGAATCTTTCATGTTGTAAGCATCAATGAATTGCTGTTCCAGTTCATCCCATTCTTTCGTGTTAGGCTTGAGTGAGAAAGAGTGAGTGAGGAAGTTGTCAGGAGCCGTATTCTCGTCCATTCGGCGTACAAGATACGAGATAGCATTCAAGAAATGCTCTTTCTTGACTACAGGCGTGTACAGAATCACATGATTGCCCAGTCTCTTCTGTGCTCTCCACACATGGTTGGCCATGCCTTCCAGCATTTCAAAGCAGAAGCAGTCCTTAGGAGTTCTGTATGTTCGAGTCAGCAAGTAAGCGTAAGAGATAGTGAAAAGGTTATGCGAAGCCATACCCACATGCAGCACTTTCGCATTTTCAGGCTTCAAGCCACGTTCAATAATGCGCAGGTAATTCGCATCTACCTCTGTCTTGGTGCGAAGCACAGGGTTAGGCCATCCACGCATGTCGCTGACAATGTTTTCCATATCAAGGTTGCATCCCTTCACGATACGCATCTTGATAGGTGAGCCGCCGGCTTCGACACGTGCTTTGGCAAACTCCAGCAGTTCTGTCTGGAAGTCCCACGCATCTGGCAAGTAGGCCTGCACAACGATGCCTGCCTCATAGTTCTTGAACTGAGGCAATGACAGCACCTCCTTGAAGAGCTTCATAGTGAGGTGCGCATCCTTATATTCCTCCATGTCGAGGTTGATGAACTTAGCCTTTGTCACCCCGTCTGGATCGGTGTAAGGATAGTCGATTGCTGTCTGGTAAAGCTCAGACATACGGCGCACCAGTTCAGGGAAGCATTCCTTGTAGTTTAGCGCATGTGTCTGTGCGTAAATTCCTGAAATTTTTACAGATATATAGTTAATGTCAGCTTCTTTCAGTGCTTCAAGATAAGAGTAATACCGCTTGTCTGCCTCGCCGTTTCCCAGCACTACCTCGCCCAGCAAGTTGACATTCTGACCGATGTTTTGGTCAAAGCGTGTAGCCAGGTGCTTGGTCAACTTTGGACGTGCAGCATTGATGATGACGCGGCTTGTGTCTCTTCTCAGTCGCCACTTGATGATGGGAACAGCTGCCCAGTTGAACAGTGGAAGATATGCAAACTTTTGATACATCCAGAAAAGGAGATGGTCGCCAGGTCCCAAAAACTTGGGAATTCCATATTGATCCATCAGGTCTTTCACGCGTGCAGCAAGCTTTTGCGTATCACGCACTTGGCTTGTCTCGTCCAGCATACGAACCATGAATTTCTTGTCGTTAGGTGTTGTCACCATGGTGCCGTACATATGCTGTTCTTGCTTTTCAAGTTTGGTTAACCCTGAATAACTCTCGTCGTAGAGTGTTTTCATCCACGCAAAAACATCTTTGATGGTGGGCAATTTCACTTCAGCCATATATAAATGATATTTAAAAGTTTGTAATTAATGTCCTGTTTCTCGATTTTAGTATAGCCATCTTCGTCTATAGTAAATAGACTCTAAAAATAAGTGTGTTTTTTTAGTAAATCGATTCCTTTTTATGCCCCAAGCGATATGAGACAACCAATAAATATAAAATTCTACTAAGCTTAATTTGTGAACACAGGTAATGGAAATAATTGATACACAAAGAAAAAATGAGATTTTTTGTCGTTTTTTTATCAGAAAAATACAAAATTCTATCATTTTAAGGGTGTTTATGTTTCAAATCAGCAAGAAAACATAATACTTATTAGTTTTATCAAAAATG
>CAJGCU010000004.1 GCA_904501945.1 uncultured Bacteroidaceae bacterium | reverse complement strand
TATTCGCGGCGAGGCAAAGGCTTACAAGTTTGACCCTTCTTTCATCGCTACATCAGGTTTTTCATCTGGTGGTCATCTCTCATCTGTGTGCGGTACAACCAACGGTGTTAAGGTAGCGAAAGTAGGTAAGGAGGACGTGGATATTGAAGGTTCTTTGGGCAAATACACCAAGGAAAGTAGCGAGGTGAATGCGGCATGCGACTGGTCTGGTCCAGTTGACCTTACAGATATGAACTGTGGCGAGCACATGGCTTTTGGGGCATCTAGTCCTGAAGACGTATTGCTGGGCGGTACGAAACTGGCAGACGAGCCAGATAAGTATCTTGGATTGAGCGCAACTAACTATGTGGACAAGAACGATGTGCCCATCATTATTTTCCATGGCGAGAAGGACAATGTGGTGCCATGCTGTCAGGGAAAGAAGTTCTACGAACTGCTGAAGGCTGTTGGCGTGAAGACTGAAGCTACATTCGTGCCTGAAGGTGGTCACGGCATGGGCATGTATTCAGAGGAGAATCTTCAGAAGATGGTGAAGTTCCTTGATGAGGCTCGCAAAAAGAAATAAGTACATTGACAAGGATGATAAGACGGCCATTCAGCAAAACAAGCTGAATGGCCGTCTTTTTTTTGCCTGAAACAGGCAGAGGCATGACCTGGAAATTAAGTGTGTTTGTTGAGATGTCACGACATTAGAATAACGTGCACGTTAAGTAAACCTTTCTATTCTTTCATGGTGTATTCAGCACCTCAAAAGGGGTGAGACTCTCACCTATACCATAGGTCAGACTCTTACCTGTACCATAGGTGAGAGTCTCACCCCTTTTGGGGCATTGAGCGCATCGTTTTGTGACGTGTTTGGAATGCGGAATAATGATTCCTTGTTTGCATCTCAGTATCTTCTTGGTTGTGTATAGTGTATTTCGTACACTTTGTCGAAATACTGTTCCCAGTCAGACTTCCCGTTTCCAATCTTGAAACCATAGAATCGGGTGCCACGCTTCTGATAATCTTTGAATTTGCGCATGAGGTCTTCGGAGGTTCGCGGAATGAGAAAATCGGTAATCCATAGCACGTCAGCATTCATATATCGGTCTCCTTGATTGTCGAGCAGGGAAAAAGTCAAATTGAGCATTTTCTGTGCATCGGTCCCGCCTCCGATGAAAGGAAAAAGCCCTTTGGCAAAGTTCTCGTTGTCTTCGACTCTCATACCGATACGTTCCATGGCTCTCTGCTTTCTTCTTGAACGAAGTTCTATGGGGCGTATGCCGACGGAGAAGTCAATCAGAAAACAGTCGCGGTTGAGGCTTTCTGCCGTCTGTTCGAGTTTGGAAAGCAGCGAAGCTTCTATCTTCTTCGGAATCCCGTTCATGCTGTCTGACGAGTCGATGCAGACAATCATGGGCCCTCGCAGCGATGCCCGTTCGGGGTGCAGGCGGCGAGAGGGCTTGGTGATTTCGGACTTGTAGCGGAATATTTGCAGCTTGCGGGTCATGTACTTCTTCAGGAAGAGTTTTTCTGTTTCTGCATCAGCGTATTGCGCTAATTCCAGCGGCATCATTGCGTGAAGGTCGTTGCCGATGGTGATGCCTTCGATGTCGCTTCCTGTGGCATGCGTTAGTTTGTGGCTGGTTCCGCTTTGGATGAACAGCCGTTCTTTACCGTCTTCATCGGGCAGCCGTCCCATCCTTTTCGCTACATCTCCTATTTCAGGATATTTATTTTGTATGTTGACGATATTCAGTTTCTTCTCAAATTCGGTCTCGGTCCATTGCCCTTCCATCATTTCCCATGCTTGCATGGCTTGTTCCTCCTGCACCCCTTCGGTTTTCAAATTTTCCATCAGGGCGAATTGCCGGTCAAGGTGTTGGGTTGTGAATTTTTTGTTTTTGTTGACAGCATCAGCCTTCTGTTGTTGGATACGTTTGTCGATGGCGGTGCTCCACTCGTGTCTCAGCATCTCCCAGTTCTCGGGATTATCCCAGCCGCTTGCTCGGAATTTCTTTTTCATGAAGTCGAGGTCGAATCCGTCTTCCTTGTGCTTTTCGTCAATGGTATCGAGCAGGGTCTGCCAATGGTCTTCTTTCTTTGCTTCAGTCCATTCCTTCGTTTTCTCAATCTGCTTTTTCTCGCTGATGGCACGCTGGCTTGCGAACTGCTCTTGGTGCAGACAGTCGAGCACGAACTTGCCGATGGTCTCGTAAAAGATTTTGCCAGCCAGTCGGCTAGACAGAACCTTGGACTGGATGAGCGGGTTGTTCATGGTTTGATGTAGATATTCCAATATGGGGTCGGAAACTTCAAGGGTAAAAACGTCGCCACGATCTGTGAACTGCTTGATGAGATGCAGATAATAAGCTGTATTTATTTTACTCATCTTCAAGTTTTTGGATATCGTATCTGGTGTAGGCTATCTCTGTGTAGATGGACTGTACGGTTTCACCAACTTCTTTTTTGTCGGCCTTGGATAGGAAGATATTCTCTTCTATTTCTTGTTCGCGTTCCTGTATAGCGGTACCTAAAGCATCTATCTCTTGGTGGTAATCTCTGTCTGAAAGATGTCCGATGGTTGAGGCTGTAACTTGCGTCTCGCCTTTCTTGAGCGTCTCTATGTAGAAACGGACTCCATCGATGAAGAGGCTCTCGTCGCTTCTGGCCAGGTGTACATGTCTTGTCCCTGGTGGGGTATCAACGCCGTCGTATGCTCTGATGATGGTGCGCTTTGAGTCTTTGGGGTCGGGGTACAAGATGCCGGGGGCTCCTGCATTTCCTTTTGTCACGATGGGCAGATTCTGATAGTCTGCCATGAGGATATAGGTATTGCCCGTATCGTGGTCAAGCAGATGATAATAGTAGTGGTCGTAGATTTTCTTGTTGCCGTCTTTCCTTTCCATGATTGCCTGTGCTCTGGCGGTGGCTTTGTGCTGGCGGTGGGTCCTGATGTCGTTGTCTAGCGAGGTGCGCAAATTGGACAGAGCGGACATGATATCGCTGAAGAGGATGCGGATGACAATGCTTCGCAGGTCGTTTCTCTCATCAGGCTCTTGCCAAAGGCAAAGGTAAATGGGCGCTAAGTCGGACAGAGCAACTTGCTGCCTGCCGTGGATGAAGGCGGAGGTGCGGAGCAACCGGGCTATCTTTTTCCAGCGGCGGTCGCTGACATAGACATCGTGGCATTCATTACTGTTGGTAACTGCTACATTTTTAATGGCTTGTCGTATCTGATTTATACTCTTTAGCACGTGTGTTGGAAAAGTGACGAAGTCAATTTCTTTACTCCAACGTTCGTATTCCTCCTTGCTGATTTGTAGTTCAGGAGAGACGACTATGTCTTGGTCGGAGGTTGTGTCGGTCAGCATGGAGCAGAAGTTCTTTTCTTCTTGAATTCCCTTACATTCAACTCTGATAAGAAATCTGTCCCATAGTGCTTCCAGCCCTTCGTCTTGTGTGGGGAGTTCGTTGCTGGCGGCAATCAGTAGCTTCAGAGGTAGTTTGATTTCTTTTTCTCCATTTCTGAAGAGTTTTTCATTGATGGCTGTCAGCAGGGTGTTTTGTATGGCTGGGCCAGCTTTCCAAATTTCGTCAAGGAAGACAACATCTGCAGATGGAAGATAGCCCTTGGTCTTGCGTTCATAGTTGTCAGAGTCTTTTAACTTGCTGATGCTGACGGGACCAAAGATTTCGTCAGGAGTGGAGAACCTCGACATGAGGTATTCGAAGGAGTGTGCCTGACTGAAGGCTGCTTTCACTCTTCTGGCAATCATGGATTTTGCGACACCAGGAGGGCCAAGAAGAATGATGCTTTCGCCTGCTATGGCTGCGAGAAGAGAGAGGGCGAGTTCTTGTTCTTTTTCGTAAATGCCGTTATTGATTGCTTGTAGAAGTTGTTTGATTCTTTCTTTCATGGTGGATGTTCTATTAGCTGATGGCTCCCCAATTGATATTGCTTTTGCGAAGTTCACGAAGTCTTCGCCAGAGGATGTCGTTTTGTGGGTTGCGCTCTTCTGGGTCGGAGGAAATGACGGATTGGGCTGCGTCGCGTGCTATGGTGAGGATTTGTCCATCGCGTGCCAAGTTGGCTATTTTGAGGTCGAATGCCATTCCTGATTGCTGAGTTCCTTCGAGGTCACCAGGGCCGCGGAGCTTGAGGTCTTGCTCGGCTATTTCGAAACCATCGGTGGTGTCAACCATCACTTGAACTCGTTTTCGGGTTGTATCTCCAATTTCGTATTTGGTGACAAGCACACAATAACTTTGTTCTGCTCCACGTCCGACACGTCCGCGAAGTTGGTGCAACTGGCTGAGTCCGAAGCGTTCTGCATTTTCGATAATCATGACGGAAGCATTGGGCACGTTAACCCCCACTTCGATAACGGTGGTGGAAACAAGAATGTGGGTTTCGTGGTTGGCAAAACGCTGCATCTCGAAGTCTTTGTCGGCTGGTTTCATCTTGCCGTGTACTTTTCCTACTTTGTGGTTTGGGAAAGTTTTGCTAATTTCTTCAAAACCAGCTTCAAGGTCTTTCATGTCCATCTTCTCCGTTTCCTTGATGAGAGGATAGACAATGTAGATTTGACGTCCGAGTGAAAGTTCTCGATTCATCAGTTCGTAGATGCGTGGTCGGTGAGCATCGAACATGTGTACGGTGCGGATTGGTTTGCGGCCAGGAGGCAATTCATCGATGATGCTGACGTCGAGGTCACCGTAGAGGGTCATGGCGAGTGTACGTGGAATGGGGGTAGCGGTCATCACTAATACATGTGGTGGCACGCTGTTTTTCATCCAGAGCTTGGCGCGTTGTGCAACCCCGAAACGATGCTGCTCGTCAATGACGACAAGCCCTAACTTGTTGAAAAGCACGTTGTCTTCAATCACGGCATGAGTGCCTACGAGAATGTGAATGTCACCAGTGACAAGTCCTTCAAGTACTGCCGCTCGTTTTTTCCCTTTTACTGTACCTGTGAGCAGCTCTACACGAACAGGTAGATTGCCAAGGAACTGGCGAAGGGTGTTGAGGTGCTGTTCTGCAAGTATTTCGGTTGGCGCCATGATGCAGGCTTGATGCCCGTTGTCAATAGCGATAAGAGCCACCATCAGCGCAACCAATGTTTTACCACTACCCACATCGCCTTGCAGCAGACGATTCATCTGGCGGCCAGATTTCATGTCTGTACGGATTTCTTTGATGACGCGTTTCTGCGCATTGGTAAGTTCGAATGGCAAATGATTGTAAAAGAAACTATTAAAGTTATCTCCAATCGTATTGAAAACGATGCCTCGATAGCGGAGCTGTCGGTCTTTTACATAGCGAAGTATATTGAGCTGTATGTAGAAAAGTTCTTCAAATTTGAGGCGTAGTTGTGCATGCCGCAAAGCTTCTGGTGAAGAAGGGTAATGGATGTTGCGTACGGCCTCGTTGAAGGACATGAGATGGTGTTGTGCAATGATATAGGGTGGAAGTGTTTCCGGCAGTGGATGCTGTTTCAGCAGCTTAAACATATTTGCGGTCAGTTTCGCCATGCTTGACGAGGTTAGACCGCTTTTTTTCATCTTTTCAGATGTGTTATAGCTTGGGCATAAACCTTTGAAGACTGTTGGCTGTATGTCCAGTTCTGAATCCTTGAGATTGTGGTTGATTGGCTGCTCTTCAAATAGACTTCCCGTGGTTCTAGCTTGGGCTTTCAGCTGTTCTGGAGCATTCTCTATTTCAGGATGAGCAATTTGTATCTTGCCATTGAAAACAGATGGTTTGCCAAAAACAATGTATGATTTTCTGCAGTCGTAGTTCTTTAAGGCGTATTTGATGCCTTGGAACCACACCAGATCGATGCTGCCTGTACCATCGACGAAATGAGCGATGAGACGTTTGCTTCGTCCTTCTCCTACGCTTTCGAAGGAGAAGATTTGTCCGCATACTTGTACATGAGGCATGTTGCCGTCTATTTCATTGATTTTGTAGATGCGGCTACGGTCAATATGTTTATAGGGATAATATGAAAGAAGATCGCCAACGGTGGTTATCCCGAGTTCGTTAGCAAGCAATGTGGCGCGTTGAGGACCAACTCCTTGCAGGTACTTGATATCTTGAGTTAAAATGTTCATTTCATCACGACTCGATCTCCGAGGTATTTGGCGATTCTGCGCTGAGTTTCGCAGAGGTCCTTGATGCGTTGCATGATGTCCAGTGTCTTTTTGATGTCGTTTTTCACTTCGGGACGTGTAAGATCTGCGTTGCATTGTTTCAGTTCTTCTTCTACAATGGCGTTTTTGTAGTCGAGGAGTAATCGGGATATGTATGCTACTTTCAGTTCTTCTTCGCTCTGTGTCATCTGGTTGCCTTTGCTGAGTTGGTAGCGTTCGTTGATGAGGTCCGCGGCTTCACGGCTGATGGCTTCTTCTTGATTGTTGAGAAGGAATTTGCTGGCAGTGAAACCTTCCTCGTGGACATGTTGGCAAGTGAGGGAAAGCATCTTGGCATAGAGCGGTGAACGAAGGACGATGTCGTCATAATTGAGGTCTCCTTGTACATACTCAGCCAATGTGATTTGTGTTTTTTCTCCATTTGCTCCCTCACCTTCAATCAGGTGTTCTCCATATCGTGTGATAAGTGTCATCATCAAACGTTCAAGGCCATAAAAACGTTGTTCTGTTTGGCTTTGCTTGGTGGTGATGGTAGTAGATGCGACAACAGGCATATTTTCGTTGGGCAGAAACTCTGCTGGTGGAAAGTCCTCATTGTCAGGGAATGGAGGAATGTCGGAAGGTGCAAGAGAATCATTCGGCGCTCCTTCTGTTAGATTGACGGAGTTGGATTGACGCTCTTGCTCATTGTTGAGCAGGCGTGCCTGTCTGTCTCTTTCACGCTGTGCTTCTTTCTTCAGGTTTTCAAGGATTGCTGCACGGTTCTTGTTGGCACCGCGCATGAGTATGCCTTCTTCAATGCCAAGTATTTCGGCACATTCGTGAACGTAGGTGGATCGGATAATCTCGTCGGGGATGACAGCAATGCTTTTTACGATATCTTCGGTGAGTTGTGCTCGCTTGATAGGATCGCGTTGTGCATCTTTCAGCAAGAGATTGGTTTTGAACAGAATGAAATCTGTCTGATGTGCAGCCACATATTTTTTGAATTCTTGTGCGTTGTGCTTCCGTGAGAAGCTGTCGGGGTCATCGCCGTCAGGAAGAAGAAGAATCTTGACGTTCATTCCTTCGGCTAAGAGCATATCGGTGCTGCGTGTAGCTGCGTGTATGCCCGCTTCGTCACCGTCGTAAATCAAGGTGATGTTATTAGTGAAGCGGTGAAGAAGGTGGATTTGTGCTTCGTTGAGTGCTGTACCTGAATTGGCAACAACATTCTCTATTCCGCATTGGTGCATGGCTAATACATCGGTGTAGCCTTCGACCATGTAAACCATGTCTTCTTTGGCAATCATTTTCTTTGCCTGAAAGATGCCGTAGAGTTCATGCGCTTTGTGATAGATGGAGGAATCGGGAGAGTTTACATATTTTTGGCTTACACCTTTGGTTCGTGCATCAAGCACGCGTCCGCCGAAGGCTACAACTTTGCCATTTACTGCAATCCAGGGAAACATGGCGCGACCACGGAAACGGTCGTAGATAGTGCCGTTGTCGCGTTTGACACATAATCCTGTGTCGATTAGATATTTTTCATTGTAACCTTTTGCCTTTGCCTCGTCTGACATTGCATTGGGTGCGTCGAGGCAGAATCCGAGGCGGAACTTTGTGATGATGTCATCACGGAAGCCGCGGCTACGGAAGTAAGCAAGTCCGATGGCACGTCCGTCCTGATGGTTCTGCATGGTTTGGCTGAAGTAGTTGGCTGCCCATTCGTTGACTGCAAACATACTTTCACGTTCGTTCAAATGCTGGCGCTGTTCGTCAGTCATTTGTTCTTCCTCGACTTGAATCCCGTATTTTTTAGCTAGATGCTTGAGGGCTTCCACGTAGTTCATTTGCTCCATCTCCATGATGAAATGAACGGAGTTACCGCCTTTTCCGCAGCTGAAGCACTTGCATACACCACGGGCGGGAGATACGGAGAAAGATGGGGTCTTGTCGTCGTGGAAAGGGCACAATCCTTTGTAGCTCGCACCAGCACGTCGAAGTGTCACATAGTCGGAAACAACGTCAACTATGTTGGCAGCGTCAATGATGCGGTCTATGGTGGATTGTGGTATCATGTTAATGGTCTAATTCCTGATTAGGCTTAGGATTTCTTTTCGTTTTTCTATGTTTTCGAAGACACCAGTATAGTACATGGTTGTGGTTGTTGAGCCTTGTTTTTCGATGCCTCGCATTTGTATGCATAGGTGTTGAGCTTCTATCACCACAATGGCTCCCAGAGGGTTGAGTGCTTGCTGTACGCAGTCACAAATTTGTTTGGTGAGATGCTCTTGCACTTGGAGACGGTGGGAAAAGATGTCAACGACGCGTGGAATTTTGCTGAGTCCGACGATTTGCCCGTTGGGGATGTAAGCAACATGTACTTTCCCGAAGAATGGTAAGATGTGATGCTCGCAAAGTGAATAGAATTCAATGTCCTTGACCAAGACCATTTGGTCGTAGTCTTCTTGGAACATCGCGGACTTGAGTGTCGCGATAGGATCCATGGAGTATCCCTTCGTGAGTTCGAGAAATGAACGAGCCATTCGCTCGGGTGTCTTCACAAGTCCCTCGCGCTGAGGGTCTTCTCCTATGACTTCAAGATTTTGAATACAAGTTTTTTTAAGTATTTCTATCTGTTCGTCCCTGTTCATTGCGTCTTGATTTTATTGATAGATGAATACTTCGCTCTTAACAATGATGGCATTTTGCGAGAGCTGGGCATCCTTGAGTTTCTGGAGGTAATCGGTTGCCTCTTTTTGAGTGACGAAATCTCCGACGCGGCATCGCCAATTGGGAGATTCGAATGTGGTATATGCCTGAAGTTCAGGAAATCTACTTGTTATTCTGATTCCTGCTTGCTGGGCTTTTGTTCGATCTGCACGTGTGCTTCCTCCCCAAAAAACTTGTATGCGATAGCCACGTGCCTTGATTTTTTTTCCCGTTGTTACTTGGGAAAAGTCTTTCCTATATTCCTTTTTCTCTGCGGCAAATTGCTTTTTGCCATTCACCATGTCTTCCAAAATGGGGTCTTGGTACACTGTCACTGTTCCTTGGCCTGCAACCTTGCTTTCAAGGTGTTCTGTGAATGTTTGTGCAGACATGGTGATAGTGTGTGCCAGGATGGATAGTGTGAGAAAAAGAATTCTTTTCATTGTGTTCTGTTTGTTGGAGTTAGGATGGTGTATTTGAATTCATAATCCATAATTCATAAAAGCGTTTTCTGCTTTGGAGCAGGATGGCAATTATGAATTATGAATTATGACCTTATTGTGTGCTTATTTCCAAGCGTCAATGATGCCCTTGAAGTCATCTACCTTGAGTGATGCACCGCCGATGAGGCCACCGTCGATGTTTGGCTTAGCGAAGAGCTCTGGAGCATTAGAAGCCTTGCAAGAACCACCGTAAAGGATAGATGTGTTTGCTGCAACTTCTTCTCCGTATTTTGCTGCAACTACAGAGCGGATATAAGCGTGAATCTCTTCTGCTTGTTCTGCTGTAGCAGTCTTGCCTGTACCGATAGCCCAAATTGGTTCGTATGCGATAACGATGTTTGCGAACTGCTCTGCTGTGAGGTGGAATACAGAACCTTCGAGTTCTGCTTTTACAACAGCATTCTGCTCGTTAGCTTCGCGCTGTTCGAGAGATTCGCCGATGCAGAAGAGAATCTTGAGACCGTTAGCAAGAGCGAGATCTACTTTCTCCTTGAGGATTTCTGGAGTCTCGTTGTAATATTCGCGGCGCTCAGAGTGACCGAGAATAACGTATTCAGCGCCAGTGGATTTAACCATTTCTGCAGAAACTTCTCCTGTGTAAGCACCGGAAGCCTTGTCTGCACAGTTCTCTGCACCGAGGTTGATGATGTCGTGGTTGATGATGTCTGAAACCTTTGCGAGGTGGATGAATGGAGTACAGATGACTACATCGCAGTTTGGTTTGTCTGCAGCGAGAGCTGCGTTGAGGCTTTGTGCGAGTTCAATACCTTCCTGAAGATTCTTGTTCATCTTCCAGTTTCCAGCAACAATTTTCTTTGCCATAGTAGTGTTTTGTTTTTTTAGATAGTTAAACTTTATGTTAATAGTTATTTTTCTGCCAAGATATCGCAATCTTTAAGTAGGTCGTTTTCGTTGGGCATATTGTAGTTGCTCCATTTCTTGATGATAATCCCATTGTGCAGGAGCAGAAGTCCAGGCTGTGCACGCACTACGGTCTTGAGAATTCGATCGTTGGTGATGTAATAGTTATATTCGGCTCCCGTGTGGTCGGTCCAGTATGCTTGTGCTTCTGGTTCTGAAGAGGAGGTCAGGCAGTAGAAACCAGTTCCATGGTCTTGGGAAAAATCATACACTTCGTTGATTCTTCCGACACAGCCTTCGTCGGCAGATGTCAGGTGTGGGACGATGAGCAGGAATGCATATTCGTCTGCAGCAAGGATGTCTGCCGTTATGTCGTTGCCGTATTCATCTGTGATATGAAAGTCGGAGGCCGTATTGTCGGTTGTCTCTAATGGGGTTTGGCGTGTTTCTACATAGGTCCATGTGGAATCTGGATCTTCGTCTTCGAGTGTGAGTTCCAGCGTTTCTCCATCCTTTGTGTATATGATTTTGACATCATATTCTTGTCCCGCTGTCGTGGCGCTTTGCAGGAGGTTTGTTCCGATTTTGTATGGGCGGAAGTCTATGCATGGCAAGAATACGACGCAATAGATAGCATATCCAATAATAAAGCAGAAGGATATGAGTACAATGAACCATTTGGCTCCGGCTGTCAGGAAATCTTTCTGCAGGCGATAAAAACGGCAGATGAATATAGATGCTGCCAGCAAGATAATGTTTTTGGCCAGTGTTTCCTCGTTGCTGAGTATGATGACATCGCCGAAGCAGCCACAGTCTGACACAGGGTTGGCGATTGCGATGTATGTGGTTAGAATTGTCATTGCTGCCATAAAGACAGTGGCGACTCTTGCCGTGCCTCGCCTGTTGATGCCGAACAGCAAATGTGTACCGATGGTAAATTCGACAAAAGCAAGAATGACAGCGCATGCTAGCAGAAATGTCTGTGGTAGGGTGAACCATGCCATAGCGCTAAGGTAGTCCTCAAATTTATAGACTGTCCCTAACGGGTCATTGGCCTTGACAAATCCGCTGAAAATGAATGTGCCAGCAAGTAGTATGCGGCAAGCGTTTATTGCAATTGTGAGTATCAGAGACTTACTCTTCTGTTTCATGCTGTGCTTCGGAAAGTTTGATGAGTCCGAAAACGGAATAGTTGATCATGTCGAGATAATTGGCGTCTATACCTTCTGAAATCAGTGTTTGTCCGTCATGTTCTTCTATTTGTTTAGTGCGGTTCAGTTTCATGAGTATGAGGTCTGTGTAGCTGCTCGTTCTCATGGAACGCCATGCTTCGTCATAATCGTGATTTTTGCGGAGCATCAGCTCTAAAGCCGTTTGGGCATACTTGTCATACAGGCTCATCGCTGCATTGGCATTCATGTCTTCTGTTTCAGCGTATCCTAGTTCCAACTGTATGAGCCCAACGATGCCATAGTTCACGATAGCTTGAAACTCCTGATAGATGCCTTCTCCAACCATTGATGTGCCTTTTATTTCAAGGCTTCTAATGCGGTTGGCCTTGATGAAGATTTGGTCGGTAACTGAAGATGGACGCATAATGCGCCACGCTGCTCCATAATCGTGAAGTTTTTTGCTGAAAATGTCACGGCATTCAGCCATGGCTTGCTTGAATTGTTGCTGAGTATTCATTGCTATTGCCTTATTAGGTGCAAAGATACTGCTTTTTATTGAATTGTGTGTAAAAAACTGTGGTAAAAAGCAAGTTGGAGGTTTCAAAAAGCAATGTATGTCTAAATAATTCAGAATAAAGAACATCGGAAATATAACCCGTTGTGTGTGATATTTTAAACACCGTGTGCATCATATTATATAAGCGGTGTTTTGAATATTATGCACACGGTGAGGGTGTAAGGAAATCGTGTGGAGGGAAGATATGTTGCGCTTGTGATCCCTCTTTGGCGCATATTGAGGAACGAAAAAAGGCTGCTTAATCGCAGCCTTTTAGAGAGATAAATTATATGTGTGTTTATGAACATTTGAGTGTCTGTCCTGGGCGAAGGGTGGTGTTTGTTTTTATGCCATTCAATTCGCAAAGTTTGTTGATAGTCGTGCCGTATTTGCGAGCGATGGCAGACAGTGTGTCGCCTTTTTTTACAGAATGTGAGATACTCTTTTCCTTCGTTTGAGGTGCAATGATTGGTTGCTCCTGACTATCTGATTCTGTAGATGTTGGCGCTGCCGGAACCTTGTTAGATGTTGCTGCAACGGATGAATTGTGGTTTTGTTCGTCCTCAACCTTGATGTGGTTTGCTGAACGTGTGGCAGCAGCAAGTTCTTGCTCTTTGATGACTTTTCCGTTGCGAACAACATAGTAGTCTCCTGTAATGTCCTGATGCTCAAAATCAAACATCAAGGCAGGGTTGATGGGTTTTCCTAACAGGCGTGTCTCGAAGTGAAGGTGAGAACCAGACGATTTACCTGTATTTCCTCCGAGTCCGATGGGTTCTCCTGCTCGTACTATCTGGTCTTTCTTGACAATTTGTTTGCTGAGGTGGCCGTAGAGTGTCTCAAGGCCATTTGGATGCCGGATGACGATGTAATATCCGTATCCGCCTCTATTGTATTTACAGATGCGCACTTTGCCATCGAAAGCTGCTCGGATGGTATCTCCTGTGTAGACTTTTACGTCGATGCCTTCGTGCTGTTTTCTCCAGCGGCGGCCATAGTTGGATGTGACTTTCCTGCTGGTTGTGGGCATACAAAATCCTCTCAAGTCTATCTGGTAGTTTGAGGGGACACTGCCGCTACAACGTCTGAAGTCTTCAGTCCAATCCGTGTAGATGTCTGATGCGGGATTGTCGAGGTCGATGGCTTCTATTTTATTGTAAAGCTTTACGTTACGAATATCCTTCATCCGTTTATCGGAGGGAGCTTGTCGCGCAATGGCGTCTTGCGCATAGCTACCAATGGAAAACATCGATAGTAAGGCTATTCCTATTGTCTTTTTCAATGTGAATGAATGCACTGGTTTTAGGTTTTAGGTTGTTCGTGAAAGGTCTTTTGATTTAATATTCGTCGTTTGCGTAAAGATACTGAAATACACCTGGGGTGTAATCAAAGATTTCTTCGGGTTTGAAGAATCGGTTCAGTTCAATTACAGCATTCTCTGGAGAGTCGGATGTGTGGATGATGTTTTCTTGAAAACTCATACCGAAGTCACCGCGGATGGTACCTGGAGCCGCTTTCCTTGAATTTGTACTTCCTGTCATAAAGCGAACGGTCTCCACCGCGTCAACTCCTTCGTAGCAACAACATATTACGGGGGAAGCCATCATGGAATTTTTGATGCGCTGGAAGAAGGGCTTGCCAGCAAGGTGAGCGTAGTGCTCGTTCAGCAATTCGTCTGTCAACTGCATCATTTTCATGCCAGCCAAACGCAGACCTTTGCGTTCAAAACGCGCTGTAACTTCGCCGACTAATGCACGTTGTACTGCACCTGGTTTCAGGATTACAAGGGTTTTCTCCATATATATCTGATAGTCTCTCTTTTGGTCAGAGATTTTTGTTTAATAAATAACAAAACTATGCCTGTAAAAGGGCATAGTAAATCGAACTAATCAATTCTCAATTGCAAAGTTAGGAAATATATCCGTTTCTCGCAAGTATGTTTAATTGATTTTACGTTTTTTTTTACAATTCGAGGCATTTTTTTACTTCATTCTCTACTTTTGTCAACTTCTCTTTGCAAAATTCAGCCAAGTCTTTCGCTTCTTTGATACTGAATGCTAAAGCGTCAACATCCATCTCTCCGTTTTCTATTTTTGCAACAATTTGTTCAAGGCGCTTGATGGCCATTTCGTAAGTTAAGTTCTTTTCCATGTCACGGTTGATTTAATTGTTCCTGATGCTAATGTGGTTTCTATGTTGTCTCCTTCTTTCACCTCTTCAATATTTTTTATGACTTTTCCATTGACGCGGGCAATACTAAATCCGAGCTTTAGTAGGCGTTCTGGATTTGAATTTTTCAACTTGTTTTCAATGGATTCTATTTTTATCTTCTTGTTGTTCAGAAAATCAAGAACGTATAATGCCATTTGTTTGTTGAGCATCGTAATGGCATTTTTCTTGGTGTCTATACATCGAAAACTGTTGTATCCGAGCATGGACGCGAGTTTGTCTATTCTGACTTCCTCGCGGTTTTTCGTCATGGAAAAAAGTGCGGGAATTTTACTGGCAAGAAGTTTTAAATGTGTGCTTTCGGATAAAAGTAAATTACTGATACTATTGCTGATACGTGTATTTATATTCTCCAGCAAACTGAGTTCTTCTTTCTGGTGGCGAATGAGAAACTCTGCTGCTGCTGTGGGGGTCTTTACACGAGTGTGGGCAATGAGGTCTATGATGGTGTCGTCTCTTTCATGTCCAATGCCAGTAATGATGGGCAGAGGGAATTGGGCAATGTTCTCTGCCAGTTCTAGCGTATCGAAGCCGCTGAGGTCGGATGTGGCGCCTCCGCCTCGTATGATGATAACCGCATCCCAGTCGTCCAAATGTTCTGCGATGGCGTTGAGGGAAGCAATGATGCTTGGCGTCACTTCGTTTCCTTGCATGGTGGCTTGGAATAGCTGTATATTGAATGCTAATCCTTCTGGATTGTTTTTCAGCTGGTTGCAAAAGTCATCATAACCTGCTGCGGATGCAGAAGAAATAATGGCAATGCGTTGCAGCAGTCGGGGAAGTTGCAGCTCTTTGTTCATGTCGCGAATGCCTTCTTCCTCCAGCTGGCGCATAATTTCCATTCTTCGCTTAGCCATGTCGCCCAAGGTATAAGTAGGATCGATGTCTGTGATGTTGAGCGAATAGCCGTAAATTTCATGGAATGTGATTTCAGTTTTAACCAACACCTGCATGCCGGGAGCTAATGTCTGTTGGGTGATGCTTTCAAACATGGTTTTGATGAGGCTCCATCTGTTGGCCCAAACTTGTGCTCTAGCTTTTGCTATGATGCCATTTTCATGCGTGTCTTTCTGGACAAGTTCCATGTAGCAGTGCCGATTCACGCGAAGTTCGCTAATCTCGGCACACACCCAGTATTCTTCACTGATGCTGAGTTCCAGTGTCTGTCGGACAAGACTGTTTAATTCAAAAAGTGTCAGTGCATTCATAGATTGGGGCGTTTGCCGTTTAGCACATGCTGGAACGTGTTGAAATCACGGTCTATATGGCTTAATTCAAATTCTTCAATTTTTAGAGAGAAGCATGCTGGCAGGTCGTTGAGCCCTAAATAGGTCTTGATGAGACTGGCGGCATTAAATGCTTGGTCACTGTTTCGTTTAATCAGTGTCATGCAGCATTTTTTTGCAATTACTTTATCTTCTATCAATTTGAGTATCTTGAAGATGAGATAATAGGACAGCTCTGAATCCACTTTCAGCAGCATGGAAAGTTTGGTTACTTCATTCTCAATGTGGAAGGCTTTCCAGAGTTCCGTTACCTGTTCTTCCGTTTGCATTTCGGGAATCATCATATTGCAAAGTTTCGTAATTGAAGCTTCGTCTGTATTTTTCAGGTGCTCATGCAATTGTTTTACGCTTTCTACATGAAAGTCCAACGTCCTGTCTTTTGCCAGATGCCCAATTGCTGTCGCACCGCTGATGAAAGCGGCTCTCTTATATATAATAATGTGTAAAAGTGTCTCCCAGTATAGACAGTTGTCAAGATTGGCGAGCACTTCTTCTCGCATCACACGCTCCATCCGTCTGAACTCCATGTTGCTCAGACTTTTTAGCATTCGCTCCATCCCTTCCCAGTCGCGAGCGTTAATGAACAGAAGTGCTTTTTCTTTATGGGTCATGCTGCGGGGATTTTAGGCTGCTATTACCTTGTTAATGAGAACTTCATGCTGACACCAAAATCTGCTGTGATGGTTGGGTATGAAGATTGTGAAACGAGAGGAACATTCTTTTGCCAGTCAAGGAAGCCAGAGAGCGTCAACAGACGGCTGAAGGTGTAGTCTGCTGAGATTGCAATCTTGTAGGCTGTTGCTCCGCTGGTAGCAGTGGTGATCGCAGTTTGAATGTTGCGGTTGAGAGCATTCTGCATACGGTAGGAGAAATCTGCACGGATGTTGAGGTCGTGACTGACACTACTTCGTGTACGGGTAGTTGTTCTGCTGTTTGCCTCATCGTCGTTATTAGATTTCTTCGACTTCTTTCGGTTGGGATCTTGTATGGATTTAGCTCCGAATAAATTCAGGTCTTTAATCTTGTAACCCATTCCAATTACGATGTCGTTGGAGAAGTTTTCGGTCAAAGCAACACTTGTCATAGATAGGTTGAGTGTACGGGTCTTGTTGTAATTCAGTTTGGCTGTCAATCCGTTATTGAACGTCATGTCCACACCGATAAGTGGTGAGAACGATTCGTTGATGCTAACAGTAGAGACGTTGTACATGGAACTTGGAATAGGATTGCCAGTGGTGACATCGCTGATGAATCCCCATTCTCCCATGTATTCCATAAAGCTGGAGTATGAATTGTATGCTCCAACAGAATACACACTCTTATATGCATGGTTGATATTGAAACTCTTAAATTTGTCTGCAAACCAAGGGAATAGCTTAGTCAAGCCACCGTATTTTACGCTCCAGTTTGGCATGAGACGTGCCAGAGCAGGGAAAATGTCGAGTGGTGATGAAATCGCATTTCCTCCACAATAAGCAGAAAGGAATGCTGGTACCATGACATCTGCCGAATAGAGTTCAACGCCTCCATTTGCTGCATTGTAAGGCTTTCCTGCCCATTCTGCGCCAGTGCTTTGAGGGTAAGTCATTGAAGCATATTTCTGTTCGAGTCTTTTCTGTATGACAGGCATGTTGTCAAGGAACTTTTGGAAATGCTTGGAGTGATAGTTGTTATTGATGTTGCCTGTCTTTCCGAACGCAGAGCCAATAGAAATGACTGTCATAGAGTAGCTTCCGCTTTGTGTTGTTGGCATGCCTGAGTACATAAACTGTACGCTCTTTGATTTGTTGACCGTTCGGCTGGCGTTGAGGTCAATCTTGAAGTCGTTGAAAGGCTCAAGTGTTGCGCGTAGTTGCAAATCTTCCATTGCAGCAGTTGTTGCAGGAGTGGTAATGTTACTGTCGTTCTGCATGAGCCAGCCATTACGAGCAGCCTTGTCGATGAAACCGTCTCCCACAGCTCCAAAGGCAAAGCCCAGGCCTGGCGATAGCATGCCATTTACGCTCTTTTGTCCAAAGGCATCGCCCACTTCTGTGCTGAACCCAGGAAGAGTCAAAGCGTAGGTGTTGCGGTAAGTGATTCCAACACTCCGCAGCATGGTAAGTCCTCGCGCGACAACTTGTGCGGTCTTGTACCAGTTGAGGTCGTCGAGCGGCTTTTTGGCAACAACAGAAATTTTCAATGGAATTGTATCGTGATTCTTGATCTTGATAGTATTTGCATCAACTTTTTTGAATTTCAGCTTGTAAGTTTTGCCTTCGGCAGTGGTAGCACGCACAATGATGCGTTTGGAATTTTGGCTGTGCTTCACTTCGATGTCGGTAGAGTCGTTGAGTGTAATCTCTTTCGTGAATCCTTTGTTCTTCTTGTTCTCAGCACTGTTTTCCTCGCCTTCATTCTTTGTGTTTTTGTTGTTTGCTGTTCTAGTGTTTCTTTGGGTTGTTGTTCTACTATTGTTCCTGTTGTTTGGGTTGTTGCCGGCAAGTCGTTTTTCTGCATCGGCAAGGAACTTCCATTTTTTATATAGATTTCCAAGATTGAAATTTCCGTCTAAATTAACCGTTCGCTGGGTGCTGACAGTATGACCCAGTGATGTGCCATCTTCCATCTCGGCTCCACGGGTCCAGTTGTAATTAGCATTGTAGGATCCATTGGCTGTTATCCAGTCAAAGATAGGTATTTTGTTGAAAGGCACTGTATAAGAGCCCGTAAAGGTGCTTCTGTAGGTCAATGGACGGCCAAATGAAGCAAGACTTCTTTTAACAGAATCTTTCCATGCAGAATATTCGTCGGGATAAAGGTTCTTGTTTACGACGGTATATGGTTCCTCTATTTCTGCATGTGTGGCAGATGTCCAAGAGAGTTTCAGTGCCTTGAATATGTCCCATCTGACAGTCAGATCGCGATTCCACAAGAATTGGTCGGAGAATGTCACAGGCAATTGGGTGCCAGCATCAATGTCTCGTTCTTGGAATTCGTAATAGTTGCGTGTAATATCTGTATTGAACGAGAAACTTTGTGGCAGCCACTGCAGATTCTGTGCTTTCAGAATGTCCAGCCATTTTGACTTGCCTTTCAGATTCTTGAATGGTTCCCAAGCCTTGAATTTGGGCGAATAATTATAAGCCAGATTGAACTTCCAGTTTTCCTCATTCTCATACACTGTGGTCTCTCCAGTCTGGTATTTTTGGCTGTAACTGTAACTTACGGAGAAATTGGCGGGGTCGTAAGGCATAGGCTTGCGGCTTTGTACACTAGACTTCCAATTACTGAATGACAGGTTTTTGTTCTTGACAATGGACTCTGTTAAGTTGCTTAAGGAATCTCTTGCCGTCGAAGTTTCGCATTCGTCAAGCGCGTCCTTCAGCAGCATGTCAGTATCAAATGGATTGTATTTAGGTGATAACTTCTGCCATGAGTATGAATAGTAGAGCGGGAGAGACATCTTCCACTGTTCTGGGAAGAATTTGCCCAATTCGAATTGAGTGGTAATGCTCCATTCGTAGAGGTTGTCGTCACGGCGGTCGCTAACTCCTTCCTCCAGTCCTCCGAAGCCAGCTGTTTCAATGTGGCCAGACATATTGACAGAACCGAAATCCGACAATTGCACGTTGAGATTTCCTTGAGCAGCCCAGCCCCCCTCGTTGCTGTAGTCTTGCATACGGAGTTCATTTACCCAAACTTCCACGCTGCCTGTACGGCGGCCGTTGTTACGAACGCCAATCATCATGGTCTTTACTTCGCCCAGGGAAGGATTTCCGATGACACTGATTTTGTTGTTGGGTTTGTTCTCGTCATAGGCGTAATATAGTTGTGTGTAGCTGGCGGTGCCGTTTGCTTTAGCTTTATTGCGTTCGTGTTTCAGGTTGGTGAACACGCTGAAGTCAATATCAAGCATATTCTCTTCTGGCCATACCGCTTTGCAGCCTTGAGTAGTGTAAGTGTCGTAATGACCTGCAGGAGTTAGCTTGAGCGGAACTTCATATTCATAGTAGTTGCTCTTGTAGTCGCTACCGATACGAATAAACATACTCATTTGATTGTCTTGCAGTTCTGTGTCTCCTTCCATGGCATTTGCATGTACAAACATTTGCAAATGCTTGTAGTGGCGTAAATCCTGATTCATCGTTTTGTACACAGCACGTGCATCGCCTGTTGCCAGATTCTCAACGGTAAGTGCCAATGCTTGTTCATTCTCTTGTGAGAGCTGTGGCTGCTGTGGGTCGAGAATTCGGGTAATGCCAGGAGGCAAAACGTAGTTGACAGGAGTCTTGTCGTTGTTTTCTTCGATATTGACGGCTGATGGAACGATTGTTCCGCTCACACTTGGCTTTTCTCCTGTATAAAGTGGTTGTGTATAATTGCGCCATTCGCCTTTCACCAAGTCGAGATTGGCAAGACGGACAACGATAGGCTCTTCAAAGCCTGTCATATACATACGCATGAAACGGATGCTAGAAAAGTCGCTGATGCTGCCTTCCTTACCCTCGAATGCTTCAACAGGAATACGGAATTCGTACCATGTGGCGGTTTCCTTCTTTCCGTTGCGGAGAGATACAGAAGTTTCACGCGAATCGACGATGAAGTTTCTGCCTACAACCATATCTTCAGGACGAAGACTGATGCGGTATTCATAGAAGTTCTCATACTCGTTCATGGTGTAATCCGAGTTGGCATCTTCGGCGTCAGGTCCGCTTTTATATGCGGTAGAATAACTTTCGCCCGATTCGCTGGTGTTTGGTGAGTTGCCTTCGGGTGAGTTGATGCGCTTATAACGTTCAAGAATAGAAGTCTTGTTTGCGTCAAAATCACTGCCTCTGAAATAATGGTAGTCGTCGCCAGCAGGGTCGTTGTAGATGGAATCGTATGCTGAAGCATTCACCTTGCCTTTCAGAGCATTAAGATAATCAGCATAGATGCCGAAATTACGTTCGTCTGCATCGGCAAGTCCGTTGAGGCCAATATCTTGCTTCTGTCGTGCTCCGCTTTCGTTTGAGAAGGAATAAACGACTGATTTCTCATTAGGAACGCGTCCCCATGCTGTTTCGGTATAGGTGGAAACGGAACTTACGGGCATGCCGCTTTCGTAGAATTTCTTTCCGTCTTTCAGCACATCCTCGCTGATGTCGCCCAAGTTGATGTAGAAATCACCGCCATATCTGTGGTCATCTTTAGTGTAGATGAATGGGTCAAGCATCCAGAACTCGATGTATTGTATGTTGCTGGATTCGAAATCGCTGGCGTTGATTCTACGCATCATTCCTCCCCAGCGTTTTTGAGGGTTGTTCAGCTTGGCATTCTCGTCAATATCTGTATCCAGGTTGTAAGGGCCTCGTTCGTTAGGATAATAAGCCAAATTCAAGATGTTCAGCGTATTGCTCTCACCAGAATTGGTGTCCCTGTTGGGATATACTTCACGCACATAAACTTCACGCACATAATGGTTGGACAGCTGGTCAAGGTCGCTCTTGAGGTGGCTTGGCGTGAGAGAAGATGAGCGTCGAGTGAAAAGAGGGTCGATGTTGTACCAAGCCAGTCGGGCGCGATTGTAGCCATATTTCGCATCGTTTGTCAGTTTGCCATGTTCCAGATGAGAAGGGGTAGAGGATAGCGTCCATTCCTTTGGATTGCTCACATCTATCGGACTTTTAGTTTGTTCAAAGTCGTCCAGATATGAAGCGTTGCCTTGAGTTCCCTTCGCTTCGCCTGCATCCAGTTGGGCATATTCTCCCGTAAAAGAAATAGATGAAGGTGCGCTGAGAGCAAGGAAAGGCAGTTTGTCCAGCATGTTGGTCAGCCACTGAGAATTTTGTTTCCAGTTAATATGGAATCCCCACAGCATATTGTTCAAAGGCTCTGCTCCCATGCTGACCTTTGAAGTGAGAGGCTTTTCGTTAACTTTCAGCAATGTACCGCCAATGTTGAAGTTTTTAGAGAAGTCATATTCCCAGTTCAATCCCAGCATCGTTTTGCGCATGTAGGCATATTCAGAATTGTCTTCAAGGCTGACATTGATGTTGGTTCCTGCGTCAATGATGCTCTGGTTGATAATGTGGACTTCGCCAGCAGAGTAGTCGATGGTGTAGTCGCTGCCTTCCGTCAAAGTCACACCTCCTGCAGTTACAACTACAGACCCTTCGGGGATGTAGCCATAGCCCAAGCTAATGGTGCTGCCACTTGAGGCTTTATATTCTCCAACGAGAGAGAATTTGTTTTTCTCTGCAATTTGTCTTGCCACTGTTTTTGTGGAGTCGTACAATGCGTCGTAGCAGTATTTGTTTGCGATAGCGTCGTTACCGATTTTCTGTCTCAACCAATCGCCAAATGGCTCTACTACAGGGAATATGATATGACCCGTTTGTGCTTGTATTGTGTAACCTTCGATGAAGTCAAACTTGCCGTTAGGATTGGGCTTTTGGTTGTCGTCCAGTCGGTCTAGGTTCATCATCTTCAGCAGCGTTGTCTGCTTGAAGAGTTCTTCCGGAATGTAGTTGAGGTTAACACCTGTCGTGTCACTCAAATATTTTATGTCCAGCTTGAATTTCTCCCGTTGTACAGTCTGCGCGTTGAGGCTGTACACGTTTTTCATCATCAAGTTCCAGTTGCCAATGCGAGGAGAGTTGCTGGTGTTTTTCAGCAGCTTCACATACAATGCTTTATCGTTGTCTTTTTGGTCACCAGAAAACTCTCCGACTTGGTAGGTCTGTCCATTGTAGGTGTATTCGAATGCGACTGCCAAAATTTGATTGGATTGTAACGTCGACTTGAGACTGACATAACCTAAATATTTGTTGAGCGTATATTCTGAAGGACTGAGCAGTCGGGCATTTTCCACTTTTTCGTATTCAATACCGCCTTGCATCACGGCATCCAGAATCGTACTTGTCTTGTCAATGTTTCGTGCTTCGCTGTAGGTGCTCACCATTTGCGAATACATATTGTTGCTGTTGTTGCTAGGATTGGCATTTCCTGTGCCAGTCCAGCTTATGTTGCTGATGTTGTTTCTCTCTCCGAGGTCAACCAGTCCGATGATGTTGCGTGTGTTTTCCGTCTGTCCGCCAGTATTCGTCACCCACAGCTCGATTCTGTTGATGGTGATGCCGCTCGTGATGTTAGGCAGCGTTGAGCAGGCCCTGTCGTATGTGTCGTGGAAGTAGTGGGCAAGAAAGAAGTGGCGGTTTTCATCATACTCGTACGCTTGAATGTCAAAAGTGGTCAGTTGGGCACCGCCTTTGCTGCCGACTGATTTTGACTTTGTTTTTTTCTGGCTGACAACTGTCTGCAATCTTAAACGACCAAATTGGAGGTCGCTTCTGATACCAAACAAGGAGTTCGAGCCTCTGATGAGACTCGAATTGGTGGGGAACTCTACATTGCCGGCTTCCAGCAGTTTTACAATCTCGTCTTCCTTTCCTTCATAGCTCAGTTTCAGGTTCTTAGCATCCATCTCAAACGTGGCGTCAGTGTTGTAGTTGATGTTGAAATCCATCTTGTCGCCCACTTTAGCATTGACGCTGATGTTGATTTTTTCGTCAAAATCAAAAGATTTGGTTGTTCGATTACGTTCGGAAAGTGAAGGGTTGTCAACAAACTTGTAGTTATAGCCAAACTTCAGTTCTGCACTACCTTGTGTCTTGATTTGTACGCCTCCAGGACCAAATATTTTTTCCGCAGGCCCTAAGTCAAAGTGCATATCGGTGAAGTCGAACTTCTCCTTTCCTTTCGATACAAAAAGCGAGTCATTGCGGGTTTTGAAATGATTCCAGAAAGATTTCTTTTCCGACCATTTCAGATATTCCTCAGGAGTCATCATCCAGGGTTGACTCAAAAAGTCGTCACCCAGTTTTGTTCCGACTTTGTAATATCCTGATTTCTCATCATATATAGCTGTGTCAGCCTTGATGTTCTCAGGGTCTTTCAGGTCTATGGAGAAATCTTCAGCATGAAATTCGAAAGGGTAGTCAGTTTTCTTTACCTTTACAGAATCAGGTTCTGCTGCAGATGTCTGAGGCATGGCAAACGCATAAAGAGCACTATTGCTTGCTGCTGCAATAGTACTTACGGTTGTCATTATCAATAAGATATATAATATATTTCGAAGTGTCTGCTTCAAACCTTTTTTCGTGTTGAGGGACTCTCAAAAGCCCGTTCTTACATACTTCTATAATAAGAAACGTGAAAATCTCTACATTATTGTATTAAAAGGTAAAAAATGTACAGACATTTGTGTGAAAAAGGGAAGAACGGGCTGCTCTCATGCCATGAGATAGCCCTGTTCAAACACCCATGGATAGAGGAATCTTGACTCCTTCTGTGCAAAGGCGACAATGATGAAGCGTCCGTCAATGGATTTGACCACACCATTTCCAAAAGTCTTGTGTGTAACAGCGTCGCCCTCTTTGACCATCTTCCATGCTGCTTTCAGCTCCTCTACGTCCTGAATATTTTTCTCTTCTTTTGTTTCCAGTTCTTTCTCTTCTTTGCTTTTTATAACATCTTTGTTCTCAGCCGTTTCCGTGATGGAAATGTTGGCTTCTTCAGGATAGAGTATAGCTCTCTCAATAGCTGTATCCCATCCGCCAATAATCGTGCCTTTGTGTGTGTCAATGCCTGTGTAGTCAAGACTGCTGTCTTCATAACGCTTGAACTTATACACCGCATCGTTCATCAGTTCACTGTTGAACACGTTGAGACTTACCAATAGTTCAAAGTCGCTGATATTCAATCCTGTCACCTTTCGGAACAGATCGGGTTCCAAATTCACGATGACATCTTTCAGCGAATACTCTCTGAAGTCGGTCAGATACATGAATATAGGAATGCGGGTTGCAAACTTGATGAGCTTCTGCTGAATCTCCTTGCGCTTGCTCTTATACTCCTTCTCCGCCTCCGTCAGTTCCCTCTTCATCGTTGCCGACATACCATCCCCCTGTTCACGCTTGGCCTTCTTCACCTGCTCGCTCTTGTTGATGATGGTCTCAATGTCCTGATTCAGCGAACGGAACCCCTCAATGTTCATCAGCGCTCTCATCGCTTCAGGCGAGTTCATCAGTCGGGCGAGAGTAACATTGTCCACATTCACCAGCACGGCACTTTCCCATCGTCTTGCCAGTAGCGTAGCTGTCGTTCCGCTCATTGCCATGTCGAGAATGCCTGCTGCATCAATCTCCTTCATCGAGCTGCCATCGTAGGCCAGTACGGGCAAGAAACGGATGAACTCCTCCACCTTCGTCTCTGGATTAGGCTCATGCAGATTGAGTTGGCAGCTGTATTCCTCCACCTGTCGCAAGGCGCGGTTGGGGGCAAAGTCGAACACGTAGCAGTAAGGCTTCAAGATAATTTCCTTACCCCATTCGTCGCGTGTTGTCCATGGCGACTGTACACGAAATGCCGCCTGGAAATAAGTTTCGGGCGACCGTGCATTGCGCAGCATCAAGATGCCCGTCCACGGTCTCACCGTCACACCCGTCGAGAGTTTGCCGCAAGAGAGCGTGATGGTCTTGCTCAGCCGCGGGTCACCTTCTGAAGACATCGCTTCATACACGGGGTGCACAGCTTCTGCGCCCATGCCAGCTTCGTTGCCTGCTGCCACGACCACTTCGTAGTCGTGGTAAAAATGGTTGATGGGCTTGTCTATCAGATGTTTCATCGCTTTGCAGGCGGCCACCGATGGCAAGAACCAGTAGGTGTGTTGCAAGTAGCTGTGCAGACGCACATCCGAGAACGGCATTGGTGGTCGTTCCGTTCCCAGTTTCAGTTCTGTAATAATATTTTCTTTGTAGTTGCCTCTGATGAGGTCGAGCCACTTCTGCACATGTTCCTCATGTGCAAATCCGCTGTTGTCAGCACGGAAAAACTCGTTCAGGTCGAACTCGTCAAACTCTCCTTGGTCAGCCACTTCCTTGATGCTGTCAGGCAGCTGATAAGTCATCATCACCATCTTTGGCAGCGGCAGGTATGGGTTTTTCTCTCCTTTCCAGTCCTCTTTGGCTTTCTGCTCGTCCGAGTAGGTCCAGTTGTAAATCTGTTCTTCGATAAACTCTCCTGTGCTGATAGCCCTAAAAGGAGTACCTGACAAATAAAGATAAGCACGAGTCGAAAGCGGCATCAGCCCCTCGTCATACAGTTCACGGCTGTCCATTTCCTTGCGGCTTTCAGCATCCTCAGCCATCAGCTCTCCCATCTCAACCGCACGCGCCAGCTGCTCCACATCCTGCTTGCTGTAAAACTCCTTGGCATGCCTGCCCCATGCGCCATAATGATACTCGTCCAACACGATGCAATCCCACTCCACCTCCTGAATCCACTCGTTCGTCGCCTTGATGCCACCTGCCGCATTGCGCCCCAGCACATCCTGAAAAGAAGCGAAACACACAAAGGGATGTCGTTCATCCACACAATTGAACTGGGCATTCTCTCCCTTCTCGCAAAACTGCCAGCCTTCAAAGTCCTTGTGTGTCAGCAAGTCCTCCTTCCAAGCCGTCTTCACCGCAGGCTTGAAAGTCAGCACCAAAAGACGCTTCCACCCCATGCGGAGCGCCAGCTGATAGGTCGTGAAAGTCTTTCCGAAACGCATCTTGGCATTCCAGAGAAAGTGAGGAATCAGCTGCGGCGACCCCGTTTCTCCCGTTCGTCCAGCTGCCACCTCCTCACGATAGAATGCCTCAAAGTATTCAGCCGTCTTCTTTACAGCCGCCGCCTGTTCAGGGCGCATAGCAAACGTTTCCGTGCGCTCCAGCATTGTCTCGCTTCCAGCCTTCACAGCCTTGATGGCACGTTCCACATCCCTGACGGAACAGCGAAACCATTCGCCTTCGGGGTTGGAAAACCCAGCTTCGCGCAGAAGGCGATGCACCGCATGGTCGTCAAACGAAGTGCCGTCCGCCTTCATGGCAGAGCGCACCAGCACAATCTTATACTTCAGATGAGCAGTCCTGCACTGCTCCGCCACCCGCTCCTCAGCGGTTCTTACGGTGTAGCCCACCTTCAGCATCCCGCGATGCGAAGGCACCTCGGGCAGCTCGTAAGCATAGATGGAAGGCTGCCCCTCCACTCTGGCTTGTAGTAATTCTGTTGTCGCCATAAGCCGTTTTTTGTTTATGGCACTCTTGATTTTTGTGGGAGTTTTTCGGGGCTTCTAGTCTTTCTAGCCTATCTAGTTTTCCTAGTTTTTCTAGCCCTTCTAGCCCATCTAGATAGGCTAGAAGGGCTAGAAAAACTAGAATGACCTGACAAGCACTACCCCTCCTTCGCTTTCAATATCCTTTCCAGTTCCACTATCCGCCTGTTGGCAGCATCCAGTTCCTGCTTCAGCCGGGCTATCTCCTCCCGCTGATTCGTTCGGTAGCCCAGTCGGGCAGCAGTCATGCGCTCCTTGATACCCCCTTCGGTGATAAACTCCTGCTCACGCTGCTTTTGATAGGTGGTCATCATCCTATCTACCATGTGGCAGAGAGTCAGGGCAATGTTCGCCATCTCCTCTGCCGTCCATTTCTCAAAGAAAGGTTGGTAACTGTCGATGCCGTTGTGTTGACGGCAGAACTTGAGCATGCCGTCATAGCGAGCATGCCCCACCTCCCAGCGCGACAAGTGGCGCGAGGTGAGATAGTCCTCATAGTCTTCTTTCAGTTCCTTCATGCTACTGCGAGCCACATTCAGGAGTTTCAGTTCCATCTCCATCGAGGTGACCCCATCGGCAGAGCCTTCCACGATGTTCTGTTTGCCCGAACGAGCCGCCTGCACCATCTGGTCGATAGTGCGGTCGCCCCGTGTGAGGAAACGCTTGGTGAAGGCAAAGGTCATTTGGTAGAGCACATTCGCCTTCTGATAGAAGTAGAGTCCTTCCCAATTAGCCTGTTTGCGCAACACCTGCTTTTCGGTCGGGTTGTCTTGGGATGATTGAGTTGTTTCGTTGTTCATCCTCATTGTGTTTTGAATACAAAGATACAACTTTCTTCTCAATCCAAGCAATAAATTCCCACAAAATGCCAAAGAGCGCCTTTGTTTTTGTTTCCTTTCCCTATCTTCCCCCCCCCCTCCACAGCCTCAAAAGTGGTGAGAGTCTCACCTATGGAACGGTGAGAGTCTTATCGATGGAACGGTGAGAGTCTTACCACTTTTGAGGTATCCTCGCCATCATTCCATCGGGCGAATCATGCTCTCTATAAAAGCTATTTCTTCATCGGTTAAACCATACTTCTTGTATAGCATTTCATCTGTCCACGGATGAGAGAAGTCTTGGAGGGGGACAAAGGAATAAACAGTTTTAGGAGCCATCATGGTATTCTTCTTTAAGGTAAGCATGAAGTGAAAGAATTTTGTCCCAATATAACTCATCACATTATCTATCTCATTTTTGTTATGATATGGTCCTAAAACCACATATGTTTCTGTACAGCAGGATCCTGGTTCTGAGTATATTGGCTTTACAAGGTCTTCTTTACTATCTCCAGAACCTATTGCACGAGGCAATATAATCTTATGTTTGTCTATCCAAGAGGCATTTTGACTAATCATATCAGGAGATACATAACCGACATTGTGATTTGCATAAACTTTAATCCACCCATCTTTCTTAACTTTTTCACCTTGGAAGAAAGTTCTTAACCCAAAAGGTTTCTGAGAGCTTATTTGCTCATCAATAGTCGGTTCTTTCTTCCCTCTCACTTTTCTAAATATAGAAATCGCTTCATTATATCGAATAAAAACATCAGAACCTTTCTCCAATAAAGGACGCTTCATCTGTGAAATGACAGAGCCTCCGCTAAAAGTGGAAACAGTACAATCACCGCTATAATCCTTCTCCCACATGAAATAAGAGATTCCACCTTTTATTTCTACACCAGGGAAACATTCTGAAGCATCTATATAATCACATATAGCACGAAGTCTTCTATCATTCAGCATCTCATTTCTATAATCATCCAACCCACGTCCACCTGCAAACCAACGAGATGGTGTAATCATCACTAAATATCGTGGATTTAGTTTCTTTGCCTGCATGACAAATTTATGATATATCGGCATAGCACTTGCTTGTGCTCCTCCATCGCTCAGCTGATACGGAGGATTCCCAATAATTACGTCAAACTTCATATTATTAAATAATGTGTGTGGTTTGTCTGTGTGAATAAACTGATAGGCATATTGTTCGGCTTGGTCGCCTCGGTCATACACCTCTTGGGAGGCTCCGCAGTAACGGCACTTGCCATTCTGCCATGTATGATGGAGCGGACGATAAAGGATGTTGCCGCTTTCTGTGGCGAAACGAGTAACGCTATACTCACTGCTGGCATCTTTGGAACAATAGACCGAACGGCGAGAAAGATGGGAAGTGAGTTCCGTGATGGCAATGCCGAACACTTGCTTCTTCAGAATGTGCTCAATGCGCTCTCGACGATTGGGCATCAAAGGCTCCAAGCCTCGGTCAAGCCGCTTGACTATTTCGCGAAGGAAAACACCCGACTTCGACACTGGGTCGAGAAAGGTTGTTTCGGGAGAATTGAACACCTCTTTCGGCAACAGGTCAAGCACCTGATTGGCAAGTGAAGGAGGCGTGAACACCTCATCGTTGCTCAAGTTGGCAAGGCAGTTGAGCACATCGGGATTGTACGTGTTAGTTTTCATAGGCTTGATGGTTCAGGTTCAAGAAGTACACAGGAGGGAAGGTGTCGCAGGGAATATCGCTGAAGAGGTCGCCACCCTGTCCCGTCGCCACCAAGTAGGAGAAGCTGTAATCGCGGCGCACCACCTTCCCGTCGCCGATGAATGACCATTCGCTCACCACAATCCACTCGTCGGGATGGTCGACACGCCGATAGGTCAAGGCATCGCCCATGATGATGTTGCGCTCCAGCAGATACGCCACCGCCTCGCGACACGTGGGTTTGCACGCATCGCCAAACAGTTGCTTGTACTGCTGACAAAAGTAGTGGTAGAGTCGTTGCCGACAAGTCTCGGCATTGTCGGGCAGGAGTTCGATGCCGTAGATGCTGCTCACCGCCCAAACAGCATGCTTCTCATACTGCAACTGGGTGAACTGCTTCTTCTTGACACGCTCTTCGCACACCGCCAGCTTGCGGCGAAAAATCTCAATGAGGAAGTTGCCGTCGCCACACGCCGGCTCCAGAAAACGGCTCTCGATACGCTCCGTTTCCTGCTTCACAAGGTCGAGCATCGCGTTCACCTCCCGTTCGGCGGTGAAAACCTCGCCATGCTTCGACACACGCTCCTTCGACTTGATTTGCCGCTCCGCCTTCGGGGGAGGCATCAAGCCTGCGTCCATGTCATTCATGTGCATTTCTTGCTGCACATCAGTCTAAATCGGAAGAAATACAGGTTACGTCAAACAGAATCTCGGGTACTTGAAGGCACACAAAAAGCGCGGACTTTCCTTATCAAGTACCCGAGGTATTTGGCGTAACCTGTATTATACGATAAGTCATATCCACGCTTTAACGTGAACATGAACTAAATCTGTATAATACCTTTTCAAATCGCCAAATTTTCGGGGTACTTCGAGATAGCTAATGCTTTGTTAATATGTTATGTTTAAGTTTTTGAGTTTTTTTGAGTTCTTATGTTTTAAGTTTAATGGTTTTATGTTGGCGGCATGTGCCGCGTTTCTATGGCAAAGATAGAGATAATTTCTGAATGAATGGTTAGCTCTATCAGGAAATTTTGTTTTTGTGCAGATGAACAGCAGGGGCGGATGCCCATTACAGCATCTTGAGGGCGAGTTTGATAACCTTTTCGACAGGTGCAGAAGGCTCGTCCTTGAGAATTGCCTTGACGGTTTTGGCAACGGGCGCAGGAGGGAAACCGAGCATCTTGAGGGCTTCGAAGGCTTCGTTGTAAACCTCGCTGTTCTGTATGGCTGGTGCATTGGCTTCGCTGTCGGAAGGCATGGATACACCGATGCCCAGAGAGGTGACTTTGTCGTGAAGCTCTACGATGATGCGCTGGGCGGTCTTGGCACCGAGTCCTTTCACGGTCTTGAGCATTTTCTCATTGCCATCCATGATGAGACCTGCCAGTTCTGGTGCTGTGAAGCTGCTGAGCATGGTGCGGGCCGTGTTGCCGCCTACGCCGCTGACGCTGATGAGCATGAGAAACAGCTCGCGCTCTTGTTTGGTGGCAAAGCCGAAGAGGGTCCATGCATCTTCACGGATAGACTCATAGACAAAGAGTCGTGCCTCGCTTTTGCCTTGCAGGGCGGTGTAGGTGTTGAGAGATATGTTGAGAAGGTAGCCCACGCCATGTGCTTCGATGGTAGCTTGGGTGGGGCTGAGCTCGTCGACGATGCCTCGGATATAGGTAATCATATTCTTTTATTTTTTTAGAGAGTTTTAGGGGCTATGGTAGCTATAGTAACTATAGTGACTGTGATAACAATAGTGGTTATAGGAAAGCGCCCTTCAATACTATATGGGTTGTGTTATCTCTTTGAGCCATGCCTGATGCTCTTCGTCAAGGCGTGGTGCAAGACGTTGATAGACAGTCTGCTGGTAGCTGTTGAACCACTGGCGTTCTTCCTCGCTCAGCATCTCGGTCAAGATAGGGCTGGTCAGGATAGGGCAAAGTGTGAGATGCTCGAACGCATAGTAGGGGCCAAAGGTGATGCCTTGAGCTTCAGGACCGTCGTATGGTTTACCGTCGGGCATGTTGGCTTTCCCGTTCTCGCCAGAGAAGTCGGCGTTGACAACGAGCATGGTGTTTTCGTGGCGAACTCCATGGCTTCCTTCGATGTAGATGCCGGGCTCGACGGTGATAATCATGCCGGGAAGAAGCGGGGTGGGACGCCATTGCATACGGAACTGGTGCAGGTCGATGCCTTCATGTACAGACATGTATTGTCCTACGCCATGACCTGTTCCGTGCAAGTAGTTGATGCCGTATTTCCACATGGCTTCGCGGGCGAAGCCGTCAAGCTGTGTGCCGCAGGTGCCTTTGGGGAAGACTGCGGAACCGAGACGAATCCATCCCTTAAGCACCAGCGTATAATCACGTTTCATCTCCCATGTGAGTGGTCCGAGCGGGATGGTGCGTGTGATGTCGGTTGTGCCATCAAGGTATTGTCCGCCTGAGTCGATGAGCAGCAGACCTTCTGGCTTGACGGGGATGTCTGTTTCGGGGGTCGGGTCATAGTGGACAATGGCGCCATGGTGTGCATAGCCCATGATGCTCTCAAAGCTGACGCCTTTGGACAGGGGCTGCTCCATACGGAATGCCTTGAGTTTCTCTGAAAGCGAAAGCTCTGTTTGGCCACCTCTCGGTACATTCTCCAGTGTCCACTTTATCCATTTCACCATAGCGACGCCGTCTTTTTCCATGGCGTTGCGGAAACACTTGATTTCTGTCTCGTTCTTGAAGATGAGCATATGTGCCACAGGACTCTCTTTGCGGATGGGAGTCTTGATGGCTGAATAAACGGCATGGTTGGTCTTGTTGGGCTGTGCGTACACTGGCATGGACAGCCCGTTGAGGTCGGCGATGATGTCCTCGTATTCGCGTATGTTGACTCCCTCGCCTTTCAGGTATTTCTCTATTTCTGGCGTGAGTTTTTCTTTACATATATATAATAATGTATTTTGAGGCGTGATAACGACATAGCCCAACATGAAAGGAGTGTTCTCCACGTCGTTGGCGCGCAGGTTGAGCGTCCATGCCACCTCCTCGAGCATGGAGAGCACAATTGCGTTGTTGCCAATTTCCTTCCGGATGCGCTCAATCTTTGATGCGGCACTTTCGCCTGCAAACTCTAACTCTTGTATGAATGCCTTGCTTTGAGGGATAGCGGGTCGGTCGGTCCAGATTGTATTGTAGGGGTCAATGTCTGTTCGGAGTGTCAGCCCGTATGCTTTCAGCTCGTTCTCGAGTTCTTCCACTTCGGAGGCTGTGTTAACCCATCCGTCGACGGCAACGGTGCTTCCTGCTGGCAGAGTGCTACCTAACCATTCGGCAACAGATGGAGTGCCTTCTATTTTCTCTTTCATCAGCAGGAAACCAGTTCCTTCCAGTTGCTCTGCCGCTTGAATGAAGTAGCGTGAGTCTGTCCATAGTGCAGCTTTGTCGAGTGTCACAACGGCTGTTCCTGCAGATCCTGTGAATCCGCTAATCCAACGGCGTGATTTCCAGCGTTCGGGCACATATTCTCCCGAATGTGGGTCTGTACTTGGGGTGATGAAGGCGTCGATGCCTTCTTGCCTCATTAAATTTCTGAGTGCTTCTAATTTTTCTGTAGTATTCATGCTACTTGATGTTTATTCGCAAAAATGGAACTTTTGCTGTATTTTTTCTACAAAGATAACGGTTTTTTAGAGATAATCAATCAAAATGCAGCAAAAAAAATCCTTTAATTGCTTGTATATTAACAAAATAATTCTTAACTTTAGGTCAGCAAACCCCTCGTAATCAACTAATTGCAAACTTAAATGAATTTGTCCCACATCCAAAGAAATGCAGAAGAGATTTTCCACAAACTCCGTTGGAATAATGGTAAATCTTTCCAATGTCCTTTCTGTGGTTCAATTCATATCACGAGTAAAGACATAAACCATCATCACTGTAATAGTTGTAATAGATATTTTAGTGATACCTCCAACACGATTTTCCACAGTACGAAACTACCTCTTTGGAAATGGCTCACAGCAATATATTATTTCTTATCAACCCCACACGGAATCAGTAGTTACACATTATCTAAATACATATCAGTATCTCAACCTACTGCGTGGAGAATGCAAATGTTACTGCGTACTCATTTAAGACAGCAGATAGAGTTATCCGATGAAATAATCTTAGATGAAGTTTATTTAGGTGCTGAATGGAAATGGGTACCGACCTACACCAAAATGAGGAAGCTCCGAGAGATGGAAAAAAGAATGCGTTTAGAAAACCCTCGTTGGGTAGCACCATTAGACAACGAAAGATTGAAATGCCTCAACTATAGATGTGCAGCAGACGATAAGATGATAGTATTAGGAATCCGTGATTATAAAGCGAGAAAATTAGAACTGTTGTATATACCAACCCTCACAGGAGAACGTGTAGTAGAGCTTATTAAAACGCGAAATAAAGGTATCTCTAGAATCATCACAGACCAATCAAGACTCTATGGTAGTCTCCCATTCAAAAGAAGCATATGTAATCATGGTAAGGGTCAATATAAAAGTGCTGATGGGTATTCTTCAAATCCAATCGAAAACCACTTTAGTCACCTTAGGAGGACGTGGCATGGAACATACCAATGGTTTTCTAAAAAGTATATACAGGGGTATCTCGATGAATTTGCCTTTCGTTACAATTATAGAAATATGAAACTCATAGATAAATTCTCTGCTGCTTTTTGCTTAATTATTACTGGTTTTTTTGTTATTTTGAAACTTTTTCTTGTGAATTTGTGTTTTTTTGTTAGATTTTTTGTTGTATTTGTGGAAAGTTTCTAACTTTGCACCCGGAATAAAAAATACGGGCGAAAATGCGTGTTAAAATGTCCGTTTTTAGGACTTGGACATACAGCGTTTGTGCTTCATTGTTCGATAAGTAAAATAATTCAAAATATTTAATAAAAGTTTTTCACATGGACGCAAAAAAAGTATTGGAAGACCTGATGCGTCGTTTTCCAAATGAGCCTGAATACCATCAGGCGGTAGAAGAGGTGCTCTCAACCATTGAGGAAGAGTATAACAAGCACCCAGAGTTCGACAAGATGAATTTGATTGAACGCCTCTGCATTCCTGAGCGTGTTTACCAGTTCCGTGTAACTTGGATGGACGATAAGGGACAGGTTCAGACAAACATGGGTTACCGTGTACAGCATAACAACGCTATTGGCCCTTATAAGGGAGGTATTCGTTTCCACAGTTCTGTAAACCTTAGCATCCTCAAGTTCCTCGCATTCGAGCAGACTTTCAAGAACTCGCTCACTACACTGCCAATGGGTGGTGGCAAGGGAGGTTCTGACTTCTCTCCACGTGGCAAGTCTAATGCTGAAGTAATGCGTTTCTGCCAGGCTTTCATGCTTGAACTTACTCGTCACATTGGTCCAGATGTTGACGTACCAGCAGGCGACATCGGTGTAGGTGGCCGTGAGGTAGGTTATATGTTCGGCATGTATAAGAAACTCACTCACGAGTTCTCAGGCGTGTTCACTGGTAAGGGTCGTGAGTTTGGTGGTTCTCTTGTTCGTCCAGAGGCAACAGGTTATGGTACAGTGTACTTCCTCCGTGCAATGCTGAAGACTAAGGGTGAGACTATCGAAGGCAAGAAGGTGCTCATTTCTGGTGCAGGAAACGTTGCTCAGTATGCTGCAGAGAAGGTGCTCCAGCTTGGCGGTACTCCTATGACTATGTCAGATTCAAATGGTTATATCTACGATCCAGATGGCATCACTCGTGAAAAGTTGGACTTCATCATGGAGCTGAAGAATGTTTATCGTGGACGTATCAAGGAATATGTTGACAAGTATCCAACAGCTAAGTATGTAGAAGGCGCTAAGCCTTGGTTTGAGAAGGCGGACATCGCTCTCCCATGTGCTACTCAGAATGAGTTGAACGAAGAGGCTGCAAAGGCACTTGTTGCAAACGGTGTTATCGCAGTGGCTGAAGGTGCCAACATGCCTTCTACTCCAGGTGCTATCCGCGTGTTCCAGGAAGCAAAGATTCTGTACTCTCCAGGTAAGGCTTCAAACGCTGGCGGTGTATCAGTTTCAGGTCTTGAGATGTCTCAGAACTCTGAGCGCTTGTCTTGGACTGCAGAAGAGGTTGACGCTAAGTTGCTCTGGATCATGGAGAACATCCACGAAAACTGTGTAACATACGGTACAGAACCTGATGGCTACGTGAACTACGTGAAGGGTGCTAACGTTGCAGGCTTCATGAAGGTGGCTAAGGCTATGATGGCTCAGGGTATCGTGTAAACAGTTGCGTCTCAATTATCTAGAAAATACAACTAGCCTAGAGCGTCTAGTCAATCTAGAATATCTAGACCCTAATATAGGCTTGTACTTCTAAAATAAGCAGAAGTGCATCGAATTCGGTTCGATGCACTTCCTTTTTTGTCTTAGTCTTTTGGTTGTTCGAAAAAAACGATGTATCTTTGCAAGATATAACAATGTACCTAAAGATTAGCGAAAGAAAACTTATGAGAATGAAACTTTTACTGTCCACCGTGTTGCTGTTGATATGCTCATTGCTTAATGCTCAGGAGTGGATGAGAGTGCACGGAAATTACGACGGAGAGTCTTGGACTTTTCCGTTGCAGATAGACAAGATGTCGCAGTTCGATTTCTCGGACGATGAGAAGACGCTGCGTGGATATGCCCTGAAGGAAGATGGTACAGAAATGCTTGTGCCGTTCAATGTGGAATCTCTAGATAGTATCAGTTTTGTCAATGGCTTGACCGACGAGGAAAAGGGGCATGACAAGTATCGTGTTTTCACGCTTTACATCACTACGGAGGATGGGCGGGAAATTAAAGATAAGGAAGAGTGGATTAATTGCCATTTCTCTCTTGATGGCAAGGGAGAATACTCTGATTATTCGGGCACGGGACGAATCAAGGGCCGCGGAAATTCCAGCTGGCTCTTTTACGACAAGAAGCCTTACAAGTTCAAGCTCGATGAGAAGCATAAGCTGTTGGGCATGGGTAAGGCGAAAAATTGGAACCTGCTCTCCAACTATCGTGATGTGACAGACATGATGAATATGTTTGCTTTTGAAACTGCACGTTGGATGGGCCTGCCACACACGGTGAACAGCCGCTTTGTCGAGATGTTCCTGAATGGCGACTATGTGGGTGTATATCAGTTGACAGAAAAAGTAGAGATAGGGGAGAAGCGTGTAAATATAGATAAAGAGGGGGGCGTGCTGATGTCTTTCGACAAAGACGATGGGCCTGAGCTTAGCCCTGATGCCACCGACAATTTCTGGAGCGAGGTGTATGATTTGCCGATGTGTGTGAAAGAACCCGAAGACATTCCTGTTGAGAAGTTGGACTCCATCAAAGCCGACTTCGCCGTGCTGGAGAAAGCCGTCAAGGCAAAAGACTATGCTTTGGTTGACAGCCTGATGGACATTCCCTCGTTCATCGCCATCTTGCAGTTGCACGAGTTTCTCTACAATGTTGAGATAGATGCGCCTCGCAGCCTCTATATGTATAAGGACAAAGGGGGTAAGTACGTTTTCGGTCCGGTTTGGGACTGGGATGCTGCTTATGATTTCGATTGGGCGGATTGGACAGAGAATCACACTTACTTCTCGAGTTACAAGGAGCTGATTTATGGAAGGGACCCTCTCAATGCGGGAGGCGCTAATTACAGTATCAATAAGTTCTTCCGTGACATGTTCGGCAGCAAGGAGTTTGTGGCGCAGTACAAGCAGGCATGGGAGGGTGTGAGTGATTCCATCTATACTCGCAACTGGACAGAAATACAGAAATATATAGATGAGATGAACAAGGGCGCTTATGAGCGCGATGTGAAGAGGTGGCCGCTGAAGTATCCTTATAGAGGGGGAGACTATGATGTGCAGGAGGAAATAGGGAAAATGGCAAAATGGTTGAAGAACCGCAAGAACTACTTGGACGGCGTGATAGCGGATTATCCTGATGCGGACGAGCAAGAAGAGGAGGCAACAATTGCCGAGCCTGTTGTTACAATGAAAGATGGTGCAGTCTACGTGCGTGCCGAAATGGATTTCTATGGAGGTTACAATCAGGACTATAAGATAAAAATAGACAAGACCGCAGTGCAGGAGTTGCTTGGAGGCCTTCCTGAAAAGCTCGAACCTCTGAATGCAGATGGCGTCGTGGGACGAAACACGGCGGCAGGACGATACGGAGCTTGGTTTGACGCAAGCGGCAATACCGCCGACTACAATTGGGGCAATGTGCATGTGTTCATCGAGGGCAACGACCTCTACTCCTGGTCATTTGGCTGTCATCCTAGCAATTGCGCCCCAGGAGAGAAGCATGTTGTGGCTATGCAGTATCAGTTGGGCTCAAAGGTAGTGAAGGTGTTCGTAACCTTCTATATACACCCGGGCGAGTTCAATGACGACGGCTCTTCAGACGATGCCCCGGTTGCCGAAAAAAAGACCATCAATGTCTCTGCTGAGATGAACTTTAGTGGTGGATATACACAGGATGGCAAGATAGAAGTTAGCAAGAACGAGGTGGAGACCTTCCTTGGAGGAACTCCAGACAAGCTCGTCGCTCTGAATGCCGATGGCAGCGTGGGACAGAATACGGCTGCAGGACGATACGGAGCCTGGTTTGACGCAAGCGGCAATACCGCCGAATTCAATTGGGGCAATGTGCACGCCTACATCGAAAGCAACGACCTCTACTCCTGGGCGTATGGCTGCCATCCTCACAATTGCCGGAAGGGCGATGCCCACACGGTGCGGATGCAGTATCAGCGCGGAAGCAAGACTGTTGACGTCATGGTGACATTTACAATTAAATAAAATATGAAGAAGAATCTTGAGACACTCTGTATTCACGGAGGGTGGAAACCAACAAAGGGCGAGCCTCAGCAGCTGCCCGTCTATCAGAGCACAACTTTTAAGTATGATACAAGCGAACAGATGGCTCGTTTGTTCGACTTGGAAGACAGCGGGTATTTCTATACTCGTCTTGCTAATCCAACAAACGACTTCGTAGCCAAGAAGATATGCGCGCTTGAGGGCGGTGTGGGCGCTATGCTGACATCCAGCGGACAGGCTGCCAACTTCTACGCCATATTCAACATCTGCCAGTCTGGCGACCACTTCATCACCAGCAACACCATCTATGGCGGCACATTCAACCTCTTTGGCGTGACGATGAAGAAGCTGGGCATCGAATGCACATTCGTTGATCCAGACTGGGACGATGAGCGCATCGAGAAGGAGTTCCGTCCCAACACAAAGTGCTTCTTTGGCGAGACGGTCAGCAATCCTGGTGGCAATGTGTTCGACATCGAGCGTTTTGCCAAGATGGCGCACAAGCATGGCGTGCCCCTCATCGTAGATAACACCTTCGCCACACCTATCAACTGCCGTCCATTTGAGTGGGGCTGCGACATCGTCACACACTCTACCACTAAGTACATGGACGGTCATGCCACACAAGTAGGCGGCTGCGTTGTCGATAGCGGAAATTTCGACTGGGATGCTTACAGCGAAAAGTTCCCAGGCTTGACTACACCCGATGAGAGCTACCACGGGCTAACCTACACCAAGGCATTCGGCAAGATGGCATACATGACCAAGCTCGTAGCCCAGCTCATGCGTGACCTCGGTTCAATTCCTGCTCCACAGAACTCCTTCCTTCTCAATCTGGGACTGGAGACCCTCCACCTGCGCATGCGTCAGCACTGTGACAATGCACAGAAGGTGGCAGAGTGGCTGGAGAAGAACCCTAAGGTAGGCTGGGTCAACTATTGCGGTTTGCCCTCTAACAAGTATTATGCCCTTGGTCAGAAGTACCTCCCCAATGGCTCTTGTGGTGTCATCGCTTTCGGTTTGAAGGGAAGCCGCGAGGAAGCCATCAAGTTCATGGACAACCTCGACTTCATCTCTATCGTAACTCATGTGGCAGATGCACGCACCTGCGTGCTACACCCCGCAAGCCATACACATCGCCAACTCTCAGAAGAGCAGTTGCGCGAGGCAGGCGTTGCCCCCGACCTCATCCGACTCTCTGTCGGCATCGAGAATGTGGAAGACATCATCGCTGACCTTGAGCAGGCAATGGCAAAGATGTGAAGAATACCACAATCATCACTTGAAGAAAAAGAGGACTGGCAGCAATGTCAGTCCTCTTGTTTTTCAATAACCCACGCTTCTCAGCAGAGGCAGGTTATTGATTTAAGTTCCGGAAGTAGAGTTATTCATCATTTCACTTCAGATTTTTTGTTGTGTCGGCAGTTTTTGTACTTTTGTGCCCGAAAGCATCTATGTTGCTAAATTAGCAACACAAGTTTCTAAGTTGGCAACATAAGTTTCTGAGTTAGCAACATAAGTTTCCAACTTAGCAACATAGAAGAAACAAGGGGAAAAGGAAAATTTTATAGCGAGAGAATCCGTTTTTCAGTACGAGGGGCTAGGTTTTTTGCCTTCATCATATCAACTTCCGAAAGTTGAGTTACAGATTAAAAAATGTATCAAATTCCTCCTCTAAAAAGCCTCAAAAGACACACGAGAACCCCGTTTGTGTGCTTTTCCCTTCTCTTGGCGCACATATGAGTTGCGCAGAATTTCAACATCCAGTCATAGCCATGTTTTATTCATTTTTTATATGGCGTTACAGTATATCCCAAGTCTTTCAATCTTTGCAGAATGCCTTTATCATGTTTAGTTGGTATAAGATGGGCCATACCAACAGCAATAAATGTACTTTGCTTTTGTATGGACGAAACTATCTGGGGCATCCACTTCTCGTTTCTATCATGTATTATTTGTTTGGTATGTACTAAGGAATCCTGGTTGATAAGTATAGACAACCGCTCTAAATCATGAAAATAGTAA
Source organism: uncultured Bacteroidaceae bacterium (assembly GCA_904501945.1). Lineage (GTDB taxonomy): Bacteria > Bacteroidota > Bacteroidia > Bacteroidales > Bacteroidaceae > Minthosoma. The sequence continues at coordinate 4,920 of CAJGCU010000004.1, read as the reverse complement.
GCACTATCCGCCGCTAAATGAAAACGCAAAATAGAATCACGGTGTGTCACCTCTTCATATAATGGCAACACTTCTTCTCGAAGAGATTTGCTTTGTGTTTTATTCATAGAAGTGTCTTCCTCTTGTATTACTCCATCCAAAAACACAATTTTCTTCCCCTTTGCTAAAGTTCTGTTTTGTATCGCTAAATCCATAAACATGTAGTCTTTGGATAATTCAATATGATTCTTTGTATTATGTATTAGTTTAGGGAATATCTCCGCATACAATGAAAGAATAAATGCATTTCTTATCACATAGGGGCGATATTTCCAATCTGTGACATATGGGCGTAAAGCTTTTGTTTTCTCGCCCAAGATGTCTTCGTATGTCGTATCATTAGGCATCAATTCTTCCATCATTTGCGAGTTATCTGAACTTGTCATTTTGGCACCAAAGAAGCTTTCTATACAAACAGCGTCACATGAGTTGAACACAGAGTCCCATCCTTCAATATTTTCAAAAAAACTCTTATGCTGCAAATGCATCGTCCCAAAAACATAAGCAATTTCTTTCTTCTCGGCATTCTCGACTTTCCACATCAGAGTATGAGCAGATGTAGGGTCTATATATTGATAACTATCTTTGTTTACGACATGATTGCACGATGTCATAAACAGAACTATTGCTATGGATGGCAATAGAAACAAACATTTTTTGAGAATAGTCATAGTTGTATATTTGTCCATGGCACTCATTATTTTTTCAGCCGCTTGTTGAGCAGGTTGCACAGCTTCTCAGGTTTCATGGTGAGATTGGCGACTTGAATACAATCCTCAGCACCCATAATGATTCGATTTATCTTACGGCCGATGCGGTCCATGCCCTTTGCCTCGCTCTTCTTCTTGGCTTCCACGTCGGGCTTGTAGTGAATGCGTATATTGGTGGTTTTGGAGAAATAAATAAGGTCGAAATGGTGGATATCAGCGAAGTTATATTCCTTTTTACCGACGATGAGTTTATCGTCCGTGATGATGATAGGTGGTATATGTAATACCCGCTCACGAATGAGAACGGAAAGACCCCAAAGAAAGGTCGCACCTGACAGCAGTAGTAAAGACCAATTCCATATCCAGAACCGAGCGTTTAGACCTTTGGTAATAGGGATGAGAAAAACTATGGTAAATCCCAACATGAGAAGAAGCCAGGGCAGAATCACCCAGACCTTGTGATATAATTTGATTTCTTCCATTGATGATTGTTTTATTTGCCTGCAAAAATGTTTGCTTTTCGTATTAAATCTATTTCACCGCCTCGACCGTGTATCCCTTGCGCCGCAACATAGCAATCAGTCCGTCGTTGCCAAGGAGGTGGCGGGCACCTACGGCTACCATACATGGCCGCTTGGCGATGTTCTGCTCGATGACGGGGCACCAGGCCTGATTCATGGATTGAACAGGAGAGGGAACGCCTGGGTTCATGGGAATGCCTGGGTTCAACGCGGCATTCTTCGCCTGATTCTCCAGCCAGTTATGCATGCTGCATGTGTCGTTTTCCAGATAGGCTGCTTGGACTTCCTTCACAGGCTCAGGAATCTCTTCATCATCACCGTGTATTGCTATGTAAAGTATCCAGGCATCAGTCTTCAGCTTGCCTGCAGGACGCTGTCGTTGCGGTTTAGGGATTTTAGGCCCCTTTGTCCATTGTGTGTGTTGCTCCGTACTTTCCATTTGTCCAATCTCAATTCCCCGTTTGACGGCTTCCTGGTATAACACTCCTTCCACGGGTTGAATGCCATAATACATCTTTGCCGCACTGTATCCAAGAAGATGGTGCGTCCAAAAGAACGGGGTCTTTTTCCAATACTCCGCATCGCCCATCTTCTGGCTCAGGAACTGATGCACCTCCTGATACTGGGCCACGCTGTCGAAGAGGCTCTCGTAGGTCACGCCTTCAGGCATCATATACTCTTTTGTTGTATCCTTGTCGCATCCCAGAAACTCCGCTATGCTCATCTCTTTGGTTGCCAACCGAATCGCGTTGGTCAAATCCGTCTCGAAGTACACAGTCTTCACATTCGACAAGGCTTCATCGACGCCCTCAAGGCCAAAAATCTCCTCATGCGTGAAGCTGTGTCCACCTCCGTGGCAAGTGCCAAAGAGGTATGATTTCTGAGCGAGTCCATTGCCGCTTATCTCCCACAGCCAGCCGGGATTGTCAGTTTTGGAATCGGAACAATTATACGACGTCGCTGTAATGGCAGCGACGGCAAGGATGATTGGTAGGCTCATTTTCTTCATATCGTTATGGTTTTTTATTTGTTGATGCGGATGGGTATTGTCCAGGACACTTGCTTGATTTTTCCGTTGATGTAGTAGAGGGGAAGGTATTGGTTGGCGAGGATGTAGTTGGCGAGTTTCTCCTTGATTTCCCGCTCCATTTGGGGGTAGGGCGGTTCTTCGCGCTTGTTGGGGAAGGTCACGTCCACGTCGGTGGGCATCATCATGAGACCGAATTTGCTGTATTGGACTTTGGCGAGGATGAGTCCGCTCGCTTCGGGGTGGCTCTTGTGGAGCTGGGCACCGAGATTGCCTAGGAACTGATTGAATTTTTTGTTTGCATCTGGGTCTTCCGTCTTCCCCTTGATGATGAGTTTGTTCTCCATCCGCTTTACTGATACGACTTTGCCCTGTTTCACGGCGATGAAGTCTTCGTGCTCGTAATATCGGTTCCACCCCATGTGCTCGTATGAGATTCGGCTGCCCGACACGACGCGCAGGGTGTCGCTGAACCAGGTGGCGGCACACTTCCCATTCTTGCAGTACTTGCGGAGTTCGGGGATGTCATTGGGGAGAATTTTTCCTTCCTTCTCCGTCCAGATAGAACTGAGGTAGAGCATTCCGTTTTCTATCTCCCAATGGCCGATGTAGCCACGCCATAGGGAGGTGGTAGAGCATTCCTCTTCCAATTTCTTGCCCAAATTATCAAACGCATGGCAGTCATAGAGAGGGCACGTCAACATCTGATAGTTTGCCCCTTTCCAAAAGAGTTGTTCGCCCTCCTGCCCAGTGGCGCTGACGCTGAGGACGATGGTCGTTCATGCGATGAGTGTGATGATGATTTGTTTCATAAGAAGGAGTGATTTTTTTCAGTGAAATGTGATTATTTAACATTTCGGGGGCAAAGTTATACTAAACAAGAGAGCAAACCAAAGAAAAACATAAGAAAATGAGCCAACCCTTTCATTTCTCAAACTACTTTAAGAGAAAGCCTTAGGATTCGCAAGAAAATGCTTGTAAAAGAGGCTGAATAAGGAATAGACCCAATCACCACACCAATAACCGCAATTATGTTACACGTTGCAGAAAGTTTTAGAACGCGTCCTAGAAAAACTCGCCTTTCATCCCTGTTACACACCATCCACTATTCCGCCAAACGCCAAATGCCAAATAAGGGTGAAGGGGCGGTTATTATATTTATATAGTTCCTATCCATTTACTTCTATCCCTATATATTATTATATTATATATAAGGGTAGCATTTCCCTTATTTCTTATTTGGCGTTTGGCTAATTTGGCGGGGGCGAGTCTTCTCCAATAACCCACGGTTATTTCTCAGCAGAGGCAGGTTATTGATCAATAAGGCTGGGTTATTGGAAAATAATGGCAGGTTATTGGAAATGAAAAAAGTCGTGCCTCATAGAGAAAGGCTGATCAACGACAAACAACTGCGTGAAGCAGGTGTGGCACCTGATCTCGTGCGCCTCTCTGTGGGCATCGAGAATGCCGAGGACATCATCGCTGACCTCGAACAGGCAATGGCAAAGATGTAGCCAGTTTTGAGTGTTTTATAGGGCACTCAGTATCATCATTACCTCAAGCCCACCACCGTAATTACGTTACGCCTTGTATCGTAATTACGGTGGTGGGCTTGTCTATAGGCGTCGGAACGTGTTATTTCCTTTTCCTAAAAGGTATGCGTGGATGCAGTCATTTCATTTCTGTCATCGCCTTTTCCATCTCTTTCATGTATTTCTCCATGAGTTTGTTGACGTACTTCTGAGCCTTCTGGGCTGGCTTGGGGAGGACACCGACTTTCTTGTACAACTCCCCGAATCCTTGGCTCTGTTCGGAGTAGAACCCTAAAATTCCTTCGTATAGGTCGGTCTTCCAATCGGAAGGAAGACTATCAAAACCTCCCAAATACTTGATGTAGTCTTGACACTTCACATCCAACTCCTTGTTCAGTCTGATGATTTGTTTGAAATAGTTGTCTGAATCAGTGAGTGATCTCATTTTCACAAAAGCTTCCAGAGCCTCATAAGTGGCCTTGATGGAATTTATGTTTGTCTCAATGGCCTTGGCCTTGGCCTCCCATCCCATCTCCTGTTCTCGTGTAGGATGGAATCCCTCATTGTAGCCAGGTATCGTGTCAATTTCCTCCCTGCCATCATCATCCCCAGCTGTTACATCGTTATCATTCAGTAGACTCTTTCCTGAGTAGCGTCCCACACGACGCTCGTAGTCTTGGTCGCCATCGTAGTAACCGTTGTGTACGGTGATGTTGTAGGTCTCGCCAGGCACAAAGTCGAGGTTTATCCATGTGGAGCAGAGCGAACCGTCAGGGAAGATGCAGCGCAGGCGTCCCGCCATAGGCTTATCGAGTTCTGTCTGCCACTCAAAGCGTTTGTTGATGACAGGCACGCAAGCCACATAGTCATCGTCTCCAATGTTGGCAAGTTCTTCACCCGACTCGGCGATGTAGATGTTGTAGAGCGAGTCTTTGATGTTCTCGTCCACACGTCCCACAATCTTGAAGGTCTTCCTTGATGATGCCAGTTCCTTCTCGTAGATGTCGGGGCGTAGGGAGGTAATCTGATAGACAGCACCAAGAATCGTGCTTTCATCACCGGAAAGTGTCCATTTGATAGCGTATGCGTCG
>CAJGCU010000003.1 GCA_904501945.1 uncultured Bacteroidaceae bacterium | reverse complement strand
GGGACTATCTCGTCATACTGCCCCTCGTCGTACTCGATGGTGTCGAACACGCGCCCTCGGCAGAAGGGATAGCCGAACTTGTCCATATAGCCTCCTGCCGCACCTGCATACTCAAACTTATCCGTCGTCCGTCGTCCATTGTCCCTTAACGCAAGGAGTTTTGGCTGGCAGGCAGCGCACTCGGGATGGGTGTCCATATACTGAATCATAGGCACATTCCAGTCTTTCTGCCGTATTTCCACATCAGAGTTGAGCAGCAGATAGTACTCATAGCCCGATAGCTGTGCCAAGGCGCGGTTGTAGCCATCGGCAAAGCCGAAGTTCTGCTCGAGCACAATGTTCTGCACTTGGGGAAATTCCTGCAAGAGCATGCTCACCGAGCCATCGATGGAGGCATTGTCTGCCACAATCACATCGCCAACGCTGTTTTCCAGCACGGTGGGCAAATAGCGGCGCAGCATCTTGGCGCCATTCCAGTTCAATATGACAATAGCCAGTTTCTTCATTTTATCTGTTGTCTGTTGTCCGTTGTCTGTTGTCCGCCCTGCACAGGACGGACAACGCTACTCCTTGATGTTTATCTTTGGGATGCTGCCATCCTCGCCACGCTTGAACTCGCGGATGACAGTGGAGCGGCGGAATCCATTGCCGCCCGAGGGGATGCCGTCATGGTAGAAGAGGTAGGACTTGCCGCGGAAGTCGATAGTGCCGCCATGAATGGTGAACGAGCCTGGCGACTCGTCTGTGATACGTCCGCGATAGGTCCACGGTCCATGGATGCTCTTGGCTGTGGAGTAGGCCCAATGCTCAGGCACACCGCCTGCAGCATACTCCAGATAATAGGTATCGCCAATCTTATAAATCCAAGGAGCCTCCTCGAAGTTCGTCTTCATGACTTTCTTGCCCACCTGATAGTCGTGCTTCATGCGACGAGGTCCGAACTGCGCCTCGTCGTCAAGCATAGGACGCATGTCGCGGATGCCGTTGTCGCCAAACGAGGTGTCAATGCTCACCATGTCCTCGTTCAACTTAGCATACCAGCAGCCGTTGTTGCCCCAGAAGAGGTAGGCCTGTCCGTCGTCGTCGATAAAGACGGTCGGGTCGATATACCCCCAGTTGCCAGGGATGAGCGGACGACCGATGGGGTCAACCCAAGGTCCTTCTGGACGGTCGGCTACAGCCACACCGATGCCGTGCAAGTGAGCAACCGTGTCCTCAGCAGACACATACCAATACCATTTGCCATTGCGCTCTATTGCCTGACTTGCCCACGCATTGTCGCCTTGCTTAGCCCACTTGAATGTGGCTGTAGAGAGGACGATACCGTGGTTCTCCCAGTGCTTCATGTCCTTGGTGGAGAAAACCTGCCAGTCGGGCATGCGGAAGTAGGTGGCAGTGTCGAGGTCGTGACCAGTGAAGACATAGAGCGTCTCTCCGCTCACCACAGGAGCAGGGTCGGGCGTATAGGTAGTGCTTGGTACTCGAATCTGTGCCTGCAATCCTATGGCCAGACACATGAAAAGGCTTGTTAGAACAGTAATCTTTTTCATTGTATTTTCTTTATTGTTTTACTCTATAATAAATATGCTTGCAACGTTCTTGCGAGGTTCTCTGGCGTTCTTTAAAGCACGCCGTCCATCCTCGTCGTGATGGCACCGCCAACTAAGGCATCACCTCCTTCGTTGAGGGGTCCAAGCTCCACGGTGGCAATCAAGTTGTCCAGCGACTGCCGGTTAGGTACTTCGACACGGACGTAGTTGTCGGTAAAGCCATGCATGACAGGCTTCCGAGGCGAGGCGTGCTCAAACAGGACAGGACGTGCGGTGCCGATGAATCGGCTGTAGAAGTCACGCGTCTTCTGTGCCGAGAGATCCAGCACTCGCTGACTGCGCTCATGCTTCTCCTGCGGAGTGACAGCATGAGGTATCTCCAGCGCCTTGGTGCCGACACGTTCAGAGTAGGAGAAGACGTGGTACTGCGACACATCCACGCTCTCCATGAAGTCGTATGCCTGCTGAAAGTAGTCTGCTGTCTCGCCACGAGTGCCGACGATGACATCCACGCCAATGAAAGCGTCAGGCATCACCTCGCGAATCTTCTCTATCTTGTGGCGGAAGAGCGCCGTATCATACTTGCGGTGCATCAGCCTCAACACCTCGTCACATCCGCTTTGCAAGGGGATATGGAAATGTGGCATGAACGCCCTCGACTGCGCACAGTACTCAATGATTTCGTCTGTCAGCAGATTCGGCTCGATGCTCGAGATGCGGTACCTCTCGATGCCCTCCACCTTGTCCAGTGCCTTCACCAGGTCGAAGAAGGACTCCCCAGTAGAGCGTCCGAAGTCGCCGATGTTCACACCCGTGATGACTATCTCCTTGCCTCCCTCACTTGCCACCTGTTCTGCCTGCTGCACCAGAGAGGCGATGCTGCCGTTGCGGCTTCGTCCGCGAGCTATCGGAATGGTGCAATAGGTGCAGTAGTAGTTGCATCCGTCCTGCACCTTGAGGAAGTAGCGTGTGCGGTCGCCTCGGGAGCAGCTTGGCGCAAAACTCTTGATGTCTGCCGTCTTCACGGTGTACGCTCCTGTCATCCGCTCGAGGATGGCAGGGATGATGCGCGCCTTTTCTTCGCTGCCCAGCACCAGGTCTACGCCTTCAGTCTCGATGATTTCCTGCGGCTTCAACTGCGCATAACAGCCTGTCACCACAACGAACGCTCCGGGATGCGCCTTCACCAGGCGGTGGATTGCTTGTCGGCACTTGTGGTCGGCCACCTCTGTCACGCTGCACGTGTTCACCACCACAAGATCGGCCACGTCGCCCTTTGCCGCCTTGGTCACGCCATGACTTGCCAACTGCTGCCCCACTGTGCTCGTCTCAGCAAAGTTGAGCTTGCATCCCAGCGTGAAATACGCTGCTTTCTTTCCCTGCAAAATGCTTGAGTCAATCATCTTTATTCTATTTTGGGCACAAAGGTACGGCTTTTTCTTCACATACCCAAATAAAGGCCCCAAACACCTTGCATGGCGACATCTGCAGCACTCTCTCACGGCGGACATAGCAGGGCGAGAAATCAAGAAACGCATATAAAAAAAGACGAGGTTCTCATAATAAACTTTTTTTTCATTCGTTATTAGTAAAAGAAAGAGAAAACGTTGAATGTAAAAGCACAATTGCCTATGACAGATTCTACCCCTTCAGACAACAAGACATCAAACTCTATCAAGACGAAAAAGAATGTGCGCCCATCGAAGGACACGCTGTTTTTCTTGCAACTGTTTGCAAGGATGTATGAGCCACGTACTATCATGGGTGTGGCATGAGGCTTTTTGATGTCTGAGAAAATCTTCATCAAGCAAGAGCTACGCAGGAGGATTGCTTGGATTTTGCCAAGCAAAGAAGATTTATGGAAACAAGCAAGGTATTACTAGACTTGGCTTCGTCGGAAGAGGCCAAGGAACTTGTCAAGCGCATCAGGAATGGCAAGGCTAGACAGGTGAAGGCAGACGGGCTGTGCGGCTCGTCGGCTGCCCTGTTATTGGCTGGAATGATGAGCAAGAGGGGCAACTTCCCTAATATGATGGTGGTGATGAACGACCTGGATGATGCCGGATATATGTACCACGACCTCACGCAGATGATGGGCGAGGAACGGGTGCTGTTTTTCCCTTCTTCATACAGAAGAGCTATCAAGTACAACCAGAAGGACGCGGGGAACGAGATTCTGAGGACGGAGGTGCTGACAAAGGTTTCGGAGGCGCAAGACCTGCTGGTGGTCACTTATCCTGACGCTTTGGCAGAACGCGTAGTGTCGAAAAAGACCCTGGAAGAGAACACGCTAGAAGTGAAGGTGGGAGGCTCTTTCGACATCAGCGAGCTGGAGAAACAGATTTTCGGCATGGGATTCGAACGCACTGACTATGTGTATGAGCCTGGGCAGTTTGCTGTTCGTGGCAGCATTGTCGATGTCTATTCATTCTCGTCCGACCTGCCTTATCGCATTGACTTCTTTGGCGACGAAGTTGACAGCATACGCTCGTTCGACGTACAGACGCAGCTGAGTCAGGGAAAGGTGGTGCAGATGACGATTGTACCCAAGATGAAGACGGCAGGAGAGGAATACATCTCTTTTCTGGAATTCCTGCCCAAGAACACGTTAGTGGCCATGCAAAGCCTTGTGTATGTGTGCGATAAGATTGCACAGATTCACGAAGAGGGATTCTCGAGTCAGGCACAGTTTGAGGCAGAAACCAATACCAATGCGGAGGAACTGGTAAAGCACTTCATCACCGACGCGGAAACGTTTAGGAGACAGATTGTGGAGTTCCGACATCTGGAGTTCAAGCAAAGCACAGGAAGCGACGAGAATACTATCCACTTCAGCACAGCTCCTCAGCCACTCTTCCACAAAAACTTCGACTTGGTCAGCCAAGAGTTCCACCGTCTGATGGACGAGGGCTACAAAATCAACATCTTTGCAGAAAGCGAAAAGCAAATTGCACGTCTGCAAAATATTTTTGAGGAGATGGCAAAGACTGAAACAGACATCATCCACTTTACGCCTGTAAACAAAGCTATCCATGAAGGCTTCATTGACAACTCGAGGAAACAATGCTTTTTCACTGACCATCAGATATTTGACCGATTCCACAAATACAACCTCAAGAGCGACAAGGCGCGACGAGGAAAGGTCGCCCTGACACTGAAGGAGATACAGCAGTTTGAGATTGGCGACTATGTCGTGCACATAGACCATGGCGTAGGACGCTTTGGAGGACTGGTACGAGTGCCTCAGGGTGATGTGATGCAGGAGATGATCAAGATTATCTACAAGAACGAAGACACGGTATATGTATCCATTCACGCCCTGCACAAGGTTTCTAAATACAAAGGCAAGGAAGGCGAGCCGCCACGTCTGAACAGAATTGGAGGAGGCGCATGGGAACGCATGAAGGAGCGCGTGAAGACAAAGGTGAAGGACATTGCCCGAGACCTCATACAGCTCTATGCCGCCCGACTGAAGGAAAAAGGATTTGCCTACAGCAAGGACAGCTACCTGCAACATGAGCTGGAGGCAAGCTTCGTCTATGAAGACACGCCCGACCAGCTGAAAGCGACACAAGACGTGAAGGCCGACATGGAGAAACCACGCCCAATGGACCGACTGGTGTGTGGCGACGTTGGCTTCGGCAAGACGGAGGTAGCCATACGTGCAGCCTTCAAAGCAGCAACAGACGGCAAGCAAGTGGCCGTGATGGTGCCAACCACCGTGCTGGCCTATCAGCACTACCAAACATTCTCTTCTCGCCTCAAGGAGTTCCCCGTCAGAGTGGAATACTTGAGCCGCGCTCGCACGCCAAAGGACTTGAAGCAAGTGCTGGCCGATTTGAAAGAGGGGAAAGTGGACATCATTATCGGTACGCACAAGCTAATAGGTAAGCAAGTGCAATTCAAGGACTTGGGGTTGCTTATCATCGACGAGGAACAGAAGTTTGGTGTATCGACCAAGGAGAAACTGCGCAGCATGAAAGTGAATGTAGATACGCTCACCATGACCGCTACACCTATTCCACGCACATTGCAATTCTCATTGCTGGGTGCAAGAGACCTGTCTATCATCCAGACTCCTCCACCCAACCGCTACCCGATTCAAACTGAAATACATACGTTCTCGCCAGAAATATTCGCAGAAGCCATCAACTTCGAGATGAGCCGAAACGGCCAGGTGTTCATCGTTAACAACAAAATCAGCAACCTGCGCGAATTGGAGATGATGATACACAAGCATGTGCCCGATGCGCGCGTGTGCGTTGGACATGGGCAGATGAACCCGCAGGAGCTGGAGAAGGTGATTCTCGACTTCATGAACTACGACTATGACGTGATGCTCTCCACAACCATCGTGGAGAACGGTATTGATGTGCCGAACGCCAACACCATCATCATCAACAGCGCACAAAACTACGGGCTGTCCGACATCCACCAGATGCGCGGACGCGTGGGGCGTGGCAACCGCAAGGCATTCTGCTATCTCATTGCCCCACCTCTTGCTGCCCTCAGCGATGTGACACGCCGGCGTCTGCAAGCCGTAGAAAACTTCAGCGACCTTGGCAGCGGTATTCACATTGCCATGCAAGACCTCGACATCAGAGGTGCAGGAAATATGCTGGGAGCAGAGCAAAGCGGCTTCATTACCGACTTGGGGTATGAGACCTACCAGAAGATTCTGAATGAAGCAGTTGCAGAGCTTAAAGAGAACGAGTTCAACACGCTCTTTGTTGAAGAAGACAAAGACGAAAGCGGACGCATCAGTGGTGAGAGATTCGTCACTGAAACGAATGTGGAAAGTGATATCCAAGCGTTCTTCCCTGAAGAATACGTGCCCAGCAGCAGCGAGCGCATGAGCCTCTATCGTGAAATGGATTCATTCACTCGTCCACAGCAGCTGGAGGACTACAAGAAACGACTCATCGACCGTTTTGGACAGATACCACCCGTAGGCGAAGCTCTTCTCACTGTCATGCCTATCAAATGGGCTGCTCAACGTCTTGGCATCGAGAAAGTTGTTCTCAAGATGGGACGCATGATTCTCTATTTCGCCCTCGAAGAAGAATATTTCCAAAGCCGTGCATTCGAGAAAGTCCTCATCTATGTGGGCAGCCACGGAAGAGCCTGCACGTTGCGGGATGGAGAACGGAAGTCTCTGCTCATCAAGAACATCAGCACGATGGAAGGAGCACTGAGCGTTTTGGAAGCCATGGAGAACAAAGGCATTCAAGCCCAGCCATAGATTGGCTTATCTGGAGTCACCTCACAACCAACATTAGTAACGATAAAATACACTAAATGCACCTTTTTGACTATCTGTATTTCGTATTTAACGGTAAGATGAGGAAAGGTCTCAACTTCCTCATGGCACCATGCATTTGGCTTGCCATTCCCATCTGCCAACTCACCGACCACTTCAACCTTAACAAGTATATTGGGCTAGCCATCACTCTAGCCGTTTGTGTCGGACCCTACATCATCATTGACCACATCTACAACAGAACTGGCGGACGAGGCGATTTTGTCTTCAAATATTTCAAGAACTCTCAATATGACAAAATCGGATGGAAGGCGCTTGTCCTTGCTGTATGGGTCATCTTATGGATGGTGCTTCCCCTCGTGCTATATATTCTACATAAAAAAGGAGAAATATAAACTTAGTTTAACGATTTTTACTTATCTTTGTATTAACAATAAACCTGCTAACAACTCGAGTCTGTCACTTCAGACTCGCTATCGATATAGTAACAATCTTAAAAACAAAGAAGACCAGGACAGAAAAAACAAAGAAATGAATTAGGATGTTAGTGCACGGGTGCAGTAACTCCACAGGAACAATCAACACACCATTTTATTAACCAACGAAAGTGTGTCGGTCCCGTTCATACATAGCGATATAACTTGAGCTTTCTGCTCTTGTTCTCTCAATTCGAATACCGCCAAAAATCGTACCGAGAGTAAGCAGTAACGATGTCTCGCAAAACATAACAGCAGAAAGCAACACAAGCAGCATTTCTATTGCAGCAAACGAAGAAGTTCCTACAGAGGAAGAGGCGTCCACAGAAGAAACCCCTACAGAAGCAGCAACCACCACCCAAGAAGACAATGCACTGACTGCTGTAAATGCAGAGGAACTTTCGCAGGAACTTTCCCGAAAAGAAAGAAGAGCCTTGAAAAAAGCACAAAGAAAAGCGGAGAAAGAGAGATAGGCTTTAGAAAAGGCAGAAAAAAAACGCTTGGAAGAGATGAAAAACACAGAGAATTAAAATATCCTTACAACCGTACCCCTCGGGTACGACAAGGCATACCCCTCGGGTACGGCACATCGGACCCGAGGGGTACGGTTGTTATTTCCATAAAAAAGAAAGGGATGCCCGCAATGTTGTCAGGCATCCCTTTCTTCATTTTTTGCATTCGCAGACAATGCTGCGAAACATTATAAACCTTTAATCAATCTCTTCGTCAGCTACATAGCCACCCATTCCGCGGAGAGCATTCTTCAGCATAGTGCATAGCTGGAAGAGGGGGGCACTAGTTCTTTGTCTTGTGTGCTTGTCCGTTGTTCACAAGCACATCTGCATACCTTCATTTTTTTAATTTCCATACAACGCAAATATTCGGCACTATTGTTCGTCCTTTTTCAGGAGTTGCAGCGCCACCTCCTTGTATTTTCTGGAAATGGGAAGGTTGATGCTGTCGATAATCACATTGTCTCGGTCTATTCCCGTACAGGCAGAAAGGCGCACGAGATAGGAACGATGGATGCGGAGGTATTCGGGACCGAGCAAACGTGCCCATGATGAGATAGCGGTCTTATTGCGGAAACGACGATTGCCCGTAGCATGAATCCATACCTCGGTATCGCAACTCTCGACGTAGAGAATTTCTTGCTTTGTTAGCGTCACACTTTGGCGATTACTGATGAAGGTAATAGGTTTGTGGGGGTCCGACAATGGATTCTCTTGTCCTTCGGGAGGCATGCTTTGGCAATCGCTGGAGAAGGTTATTGTTTCTTCCGATTCGGGCATACGCTTTTCAAGGAATCTGTCAAGGCTGTAGTCGCCAATTGTCAGAAGGACAAACATGGCAAGAAGGAAAACGGGGTTAAGGAGCATCGGGGGCACTCCCAATCCCCTTATTGGTATTTGGTGGTAGAAGTAGAGTATGGTCACATGGGAAAGGTGGACTGCAAGGATGGCTATCGTAAGTGTGAAAAGCATAATGCAGATGAACGACCGGACTGCTTGGCCGCGGTTGGCGGCAAAGGAAATACGGGCTGTCATCTGACGGAAAAGTATGGCAATAGGCATGAGCGAAGTGCTCATCAGCAGTGCTTCAGACATGCGATAGCCTGTACTACAAAGGATGACGGCCAACAGTATCAAAGATACAGCCCAATAGATGGTAAAAGGTACGATACGTTTCATAATGGTTACAAAGGTATACATTTTTCCACAAGCGAAAGCCATTGTTGACAAGGGAAAAACCTATATAGGGGGATTCAACCTGTCAATGAAGGGTTTTGACAAGCAAATAAATAGGTGGGCTTTCGATATTTCCGTACCTTTGCACCAGCAGCTGCAAAAACAAGAATGTTTAACAATTTAAAAAGTAAGTTATGATTACACAACTTTCAGATTTGTTTCTTGAGGGCAGCATGGCATTCATGTCCATCCTCACCCTTTTGCTCGCCCTTCTGTTCCTTGCCGCATGGAAAGCACCAGCTTGGGTGTGCGACATTGGCAACATCGCATTAGCCTTAGGAATCCTGTTCACTGGGATTGGCGTGTATCCGGCTTGTGACGATATACAGCAGGCTGGCTATATCTCAACATCAGTACTTTGTGGCGGAATCAAATGTATGATTATCGCTCCTTGCTACGGGCTTATCATCTACGTCGTATCTCGCATCATAAAGATATGCCAGACACCAAGAATATAGGAACACGTGGCTGACACAAAGAAGAGAGAGGGGCACGTCGTGTCCCTCTCTCTTCTTTGTATATATTTCCTTGTTGTCTGTAGAGAAATCGCCCTGTGCGTGGGCTGATTAGTCGATTTCTTCGTCAGCTTCGTAGCCACCCATTTCGCGGATTGCGTTCTTCAGCATGGTGTATTGCTGGAAGAGGTGGTTAACTGGCTCTTCGCCCTGTATGTAGTCGTGCATAGGAGCCTTGAGGTAGAAGCTGAGGAAACGCTGTGTGCCATAGCGGCCTGCACGTGCAGCAAGGTCTGAAAGCAGACAGAGGTCGAGCAGCAGCGGAGCAGCAAGAATAGAGTCGCGGCAAAGGAAGTTAATCTTAATTTGCATTGGGTAGCCCATCCATCCGAAGATGTCGATGTTGTCCCAGCCTTCCTTGTCGTCATTGCGTGGTGGGTAATAGTTGATACGCACCTTGTGGTAGTAGTCAGTGTAGAGGTCTGGCTGTTTGTCTGCAACAAGGATTGACTCGAGTGTAGAGAGTTTGCTAACTTCTTTTGTACGGAAGTTTGCAGGCTCGTCGAGTACAAGACCGTCGCGGTTACCAAGGATGTTTGTTGAGAACCAGCCGTTCAGACCCAAGCAACGTGTGCCAATGATTGGAGCGAAGCCTGACTTAACGAGTGTCTGGCCTGTCTTGAAGTCCTTGCCAGCGATTGGCATGCCATACTTCTCAGCCATTTCCCACATTGCAGGAATGTCTATTGTCGTGTTTGGAGCACCCATGATGAATGGAGCGCCTTCAGCCAGTGCTGCGTATGCGTAGCACATGGATGGAGCAATGTTCACCGTGTCATTTGCCTTCATGGCAGCCTCAAGATGCTCGAGCGTGTCGTGCACTTCCATGTTTGGCTCTACATAAATCTCAGTAGATGCAGCCCAAGCTACAACAATGCGTGAACAATTGTTCTCTGCCTTGAACTTGCGGATGTCTTCACGCAGTTCCTCTACCATATCCCAGCGAGTTGCGCACTGCTTCACGTTGTCGCCATCAAGACGCTTAGCAAAGTTCTTGTCAAAAGCAGCCTTCAGAGGAACAATTTTCTCCAGTTCATCCTTTACAGGCATGATGTCCTTCTCTTTCAGTACCTCTGAGTACATCGCGCTCTGGAATGCATTAGCAGGATAAACATCCCATGCTCCGAAAACGATGTCATCCAATGTTGCCATTGGAACAATTTCCGAATAAGAAAGATACTTCTTATCAGCACCTTTACCAACACGAATCTTGTCATACTGAGTCATTGAACCCACTGGCTTTGCAAGTCCCTTGCGAGCCATCAACACACCTGTCATGAAAGTAGAAGTTACAGCACCAAGTCCAACGACCATGATACCCAACTTGCCATCAGCAGGCTTTACATTTTGATTTGCCATTTTTATTATTAGTTTGATTAAATTCATACTCATGGTACAACAATCCGCCTCTACGGATGAAGAGGCAAGATTATTTAACCATTTTTACCAACTTTTATCAAAAAAGCTGATAATTCGGGCACAAAGTTACATAAAAGCAGCCAAAGGAGAGCAACACGAAACACCACATTTATGCTCCAGATGTCGCATTTAAGATTTTTTAACAAGACTTGGCTTTATATTTATTAACAATCAAAAAACATCAATAGAACAAAGCTGAAAACTCCAGCACTTTACCCCATTCGGGAAAGAAGCTTCAACCGCCATGCTCCATTTTATTGGTCTTTAATAAAAAAAAACATTTTTTATTTTGTATTTTTAGGGGTTTGTGTTAACTTTGCAAATGTAAAAAACTATTATCACAGATGAACAAAAGCGACTGCATTGTTATCATTCCTACATACAACGAAAAGGAGAACATTGAGAAAATAATTAAGGCGGTTTTCTCGCTTGAAAAATGTTTTCATATTCTTGTTATTGACGATGGTTCACCAGACGGAACTGCGGCTATCGTGAAAAGCCTCCAACAGTCAGAATTTCCCGACCGCCTCTTCTTGCTAGAACGCAAAGGAAAACTGGGACTTGGCACTGCCTATATTGCAGGATTTAAATGGGGATTAGAGAATGGCTACGACTATATTTTTGAAATGGACGCCGACTTCTCCCATGCCCCCAGCGACTTGCCGCGCCTCTACTCCGCCTGCGCCAATGAAGGCTATGACCTGGCTATTGGCAGCCGCTATATTTCAGGAGTCAACGTAGTCAACTGGCCAATGGGCAGAGTGCTCATGTCTTATTTCGCTTCCATGTATGTGCGTTTCGTCACAGGATTCAAAGTACATGACACAACAGCAGGATTTAAGTGCTACAAGAGGCGAGTTCTGGAGACCATTGACCTTGATTCCATCCGATTCAAGGGATATGCCTTCCAAATCGAGATGAAGTTTACGACTTACAAATGCGGATTCAAAATCAAGGAAGTGCCCGTCATCTTTGTCAACCGTGTTGAAGGTGTCTCAAAAATGAATAGCGGCATCTTTGGCGAAGCATTCTTTGGAGTCATCAGACTCCGATTGGACGGATGGTTCAAACAATATCCCAAACCCGCAAACAAAGAGTGATGAAAACAATTATTCGCAATGCTACAATAGTGAATGAGGGTCGTAGCTTCATTGGATCTGTAGTGATAGAGGACGCCTTCATCCAGCAAGTATTGGAGGGAGATGATTCCACCCAAGCATATGACACAGAGATTGACGCAACAGGTTTATACCTTTTCCCTGGCGTGATTGACGACCATGTACATTTCCGTGAACCCGGTCTGACACACAAGGCTGATATTGCCAGCGAAAGCCGGGCAGCAGCGGCTGGAGGTGTAACGTCCTACATGGAAATGCCCAACACCAATCCTCCCACTACGACTATAGAATTGCTGGAAGATAAATTCTGTTTGGCAAAACAAAACAGCCGTATCAACTACTCGTTCTTCTTTGGTGCCACCAATAGCAACCCCCAGATGCTACAAGAGCTAGACCGGCACCGAATACCAGGCATAAAAGTCTTCATGGGAAGCAGCACCGGAAATATGCTTGTGGATCGCGAGGAGGCACTCCACCAGCTATTTGCCACCTCTCCCCTTCTGCTGATGGCACATTGCGAAGACACTGGAATTATTAATCAGAACATACAAAACTTCAAAAAGAAATATAAGGGACAAAACGATTTCCCTGTACGTTACCATTCACGCATTCGTAGTGCAGATGCCTGCTATGCCTCCACCGCCTTAGCTGTTCAGATGGCCAAGGAAACTGGAGCACGCCTGCATATTGCACACCTTTCCACGGCACGTGAGTTAAGTCTGTTTGAACGGAAACCTATAGAAGAAAAGAAAATCACGTCCGAAGCCGTTATTGCTCACCTCATGTTTACGACAGAGGACTACGATACCCTGGGTACACACATCAAGTGCAACCCATCCATCAAAACACCCGAAGATAGAACCGCTCTGCGCGAAGCTCTTACCAACGGGCTCATTGACGTGGTCGGAACAGACCATGCCCCCCACTTGCCAAACGAGAAATTGGGTGGTGCATTGAAAGCTGCATCAGGAATGCCGATGATACAGTTCTCGCTGGTATCCATGCTGGAATTAAGCGAACAAGGTATACTGCCAATAGAACGGATACCAGATCTCATGTCACACAATCCATCCAAGCTCTTCAAAATCGAAAAGCGCGGATTTATCCGACCGGGCTACTATGCCGACTTGACACTAGTGGATCCTTGTGCCAATTGGAAAGTCAAAGAAGGAAGATACTATACAAAGTGCGGATGGACACCTATGGACGAGAGAGTGTTCAAGTGGAAAATAAACCGTACCATCGTCAATGGACAAACCGTATATTGCGATGGAATTATCGTTGACGGAATTAGAGGCCAAGAGCTGAGGTTCAACAACTAAGATAAAAAACAATAAAGATGCGGAAGGACTATCGTATCTGCGATTTAGAGGCATACATCAACTGGATGTACTTTTTCCATGCATGGTCTCTTCCAAGCAACTCAAAAGAAGGCATACAGTTGCAACAGGAAGCACGAGAAATGCTACACCAATTGCAACCTCACCTTACTATCAAGACGGTGGTAGAAGTCTTGCCCGCTTATAGCGATGGGGACGACATCGTTGTTTTGAGGCCCACCCTCTGCGAGTGCGGACAAGTACATTCCGCAGCAGAAATCCGTATTCCTATGCTGCGTCAGCAGATTCCAAACAACGACGGATCCTGCCTGTGTCTCAGTGACTTCATACGCCCAAAATCTGCCACGATGCAGGATAAGATAGGCATTTTTGCCGCCTCTGTCAGCATTGGCAAGAGAGAAGCCTTCCTCGCTGACGACTATAGTCAGATGCTCCTCCAGACCCTCTCCGACCGACTGGCAGAAGCAGGTGCAGAACGGTTGCATGAGGAAATCAGGAAAAATATCTGGGGATACGCTCCCAACGAACACTTGAGCATCCAAGAGCTACACCAAGAGAAGTTCCAAGGCATAAGGCCCGCTATCGGATACCCCTGCTTGCCAGACATCTCTATCAACCGCATTATTGATGAAATTGTCAACTTCAACAGCATCGGCGTAACACTCACAACCTCCGCCATGATGCATCCGCACGCATCAGTCAGCGGATTCATGATAAGCCTGTCTCAAGCTCAATACTTCTCTGTCGGGAAAATTGACAGCCAGCAACTTGCCGACTACGCTGCACGTCGCCACATGTCCAACGATGAAATAAAAAAATACATCCAATGCTTCTAAGAATACTCACACTCATCATCGCATTGCTCATCCTCCCTGACGTGTACATTTATTTCATGTACATACGCCAATGGACAAAAAAATGGTGGCTGCGCACACTGTGGTTTCTTCCATCCATCGGCATCGCCATCACAGCAGTCTTCATCATGAGTAGCAATGACATGAAACCCGAGCATCAGTCGTGGGTCAGCCATTTCATGTTCGCTTTTCTCGCCATCAGCGGCCCCAAAACGCTCTTTACCGTCTTTGATGGCATAGGTCACGGCATCAACTGGCTCGTCACCCAAGGAGCAAAGAAACGCGATGATACCGAATGTATATTTGTCCGCCTAATGCGCATCTTCGGTATGGCACTCGCGATTCTTGCATTCAGCATTCTCGGTTTCGGCTACTTTATCGGCAGACACCGCTACGTTGTCCACCGCCAAACGTTCTACTTCCCCGACCTACCAAAGCAGTTTGACGGCTACCGCATTGCCCAATTCTCTGACATGCACATCGGAACATTCCGAGATGGCAATGAAAAAGACGTACGTACCATTGTCAACCTCATCAACGAGCAACACTGCGATGCAATCATGTTTACGGGCGACCTCGTCAACCACCAAAGTTCTGAACTTGACGGGTTCCGTCGCGACCTCAGCAAGCTTCAGGCTCCCGATGGCGTTTATGCCGTCATGGGCAACCACGACTACAGCATGTACATCCATTACTCTCACGAAAAAGAACGCAAGGCCGACGTACATGAGTTACAGCGTCGAATCCGAAGCTACGGCTGGAATCTGCTGCTCAACGAACATCGCATCATTCGTCGAGGCGATGATTCACTCATCATCGCAGGTATTGAAAACGAAGGCAAACCACCTTTCCCATCCCTTGGCGATTTGCCTAAGGCCATGAAAGGCCTCCATCGAAGCTGCTTCACCGTTCTGCTAAGCCATGACCCCACATCATGGCGACGCAAAATCATCCCTCAGACCAACATACAGCTCACACTTTCTGGACACACTCATTCAGGACAGCTCTATCTATTTGGATGGTCGCCGGTCGCACACGTTTACGAGGAATGGACAGGAGCCCATACAGTAGGTAATCAAATACTCAACATCAGCGACGGTATCGGAGCCGTCATGTTCCCCTTCCGTTTTGGAGCATGGCCAGAAGTCAATGTTATAACCCTCCGCCGAGGAACACCTAAAAAATAATTATCAACTATGAATTTACTCTACAAACTCTACTCATTTCTCATTGCACTTCCCCTCTTTGTGATTATCACCATCCTCGTTGCCACCAGTGTCATTATCGCTGGATTTCTTGGAGACACCAAAGTCATAGCCTACTACTTGCCAAAATTTTGGTCTAAATGCGCCTTCTGGCTCTTCCTGATCCGTGTAAAAGTAGAAGGAAAGGAGAACATCAAGAAAGAAGATAGTTACGTATTTCTCGCCAATCACCAAGGCTACTACGATATATTCCTCGTTTATGGCTATTTAGGTCACAACTTCAAGTGGATGATGAAAGAATATCTGCGCAAAATACCTTTCGTGGGATATGCCTGCGCCAAGTCCAAACAGATTTACCTCGCCGACGGAATTTCAGGTATTTCCAAAGCCGTTCAGCAATCACGAGAAACTCTTCAGGGAGGCATGTCAATGGTCATCTTCCCCGAAGGCACCCGTACTCGAACTGGAAAGATGTCACCATTCAAACGTGGTTCCTTCATGCTTGCCAACGAAATCGGACTCCCCATCGTTCCACTCACCATCAACGGTTCTTTCGATGTGTTCAACCGCAACCACAAGTCAGTCCATAGAGGAATCGTAACTCTCACCATCCATAAGCCCATCACGGCCGAAGAACGACAAGGGAAGCCTACCAAAGATATCATGCAAGAAGTTTACGATATCATCAACAGCAATCTTGACGAAAAATACAAGTCATAACAGTTTTTTGTTTCCATTTCTCATTATCGAAAACCTGTCTTGCAAAACAAAGATTGAATCTAGACGTGCTCACCGTGTGCATAATATTTTAATAAAAAATATTCGTACACGGTGTTTTAGGGTGTAAAATCATTATTCGCCGTCCTTTTTTCCTCATGTCAAAAAGGACGGTTGGCCTCTGCCCACAGGGGCGACTGTCCTGAACGGCATTGGCGGATTAATCTCTTTAAAGAGATTTAGAACGAACGTTATGCTGTTTATAGATGTTTCTGAAACAAAATGAAACAAGTTAAACATTTGGAGTACCTTCATCCACGAAATATAAATTCTCTCGTAATGTCATAAAATAAAAAAGAGGAAACTTTAAGAAAGTTCCCTCTGTGTGATTCGCTTGGGGCTCGAACCCAAGACCCCAACATTAAAAGTGTTGTGCTCTACCGACTGAGCTAGCGAATCTACCTATAGGCTTACGATATACTCTTTTCCGAGATAGGCTGCTTTTACTTTCCTACTAACCGTAAGCGGGTGCAAAGGTAGGCAGTTTTTTGGAAACTACCAATTTTTTTTGAGTTTTTTTTCGAATTTTGTACATTTTATAGACAGATTCACAAATGCATCATGCTACTTTGGGGACAGATCTATAAGAAAACGCAAAAACAGATATAACAATATAACACAAAAGAGGCACGATGAAAGCAGGCTGCATATCGCCAGTCGTATCGGCAATATATCCCATCAGCACAGGAGCAACAGCTCCACCAACGATACTCATGATGAGATAAGAAGATGCCTGTTTAGTGAAACGTCCAACACCTCGAATAGAGAGAGAGAAGATGGTTGGGAACATGATGCTCTCGCAGAAGTAGCAGACAAAAAGAGCAGAAATACCAATTACTCCTGAAGAGAAAAGGAGCAGAAGCATAGAAAAAGTAGCCCCTACACCGCAAATGCCCAACAGTAACTGAGGACGCATCTTACTCATAGCCCAGCTTCCGCCCATACGTCCAAGCATGAAAAGTCCCATGCAGACAAAGCCAAGAAGCAATGCTGCTGTAGAAGGAGATATACTTGCATTTTCAGTAGCGTAATTGATAAAGAAGCTGTTGAGTCCAGTCTGTGCTGCAACATAAAGGAAGAGCGAAATAAGTCCAAAAACAAAATGTTTATACTGCCACAAAGATTTCTTTTCCACAATTGTGCCTGATGTCTCCGTTGAAGTATCGGCAATCTCAGGAAGATGTATACGAGAGAATATGAACGCGATAATGAGAACGAGTACTCCAATGATAGCATAAGGAATGGAAAGGGCCGCAGAGGAGGCAGAAGAAGTTTCGGAGTCATCAAAAAGAAGCAAGCCTCCAACAAGGGGGCCGACAATCCAACCCAAGCCATTAAGCGACTGCGACAGGTTAATACGCTGTTCTGCCGACTGAGGGTCACCCAATACCGTGACATAGGGATTGGCCGCTGTTTCAAGGCAGGTGAGTCCACACCCTATAATGAAAAGGCATAAAAGAAAGAACTCAAAGGTGAGAATATGCGCTCCAGGTATGAAGAGGAGAGCTCCGATACCATAAAGAAGAAGCCCGGTAATGACCCCCGCTTTGTAACCATAGCGAGAAATGATTTTTCCTGCCGGAATGGCCATGAGGAAATAGCCACCATAGACAACAGCCTGTATGAGAGCAGAACCAGTCTTACTGATGGAAAGAGAGTCTTGAAAATGCTTATTAAGCACATCAAGGATGCTGTGAGCAAATCCCCACAAGAAAAAAAGTGAAGTGATGAGAATGAAAGGAAGGAGATAGGATTTCCCATCTTTAGTCTTTATGAGTGACATTGCATTGAGTTTAATTAAGAATTATAAAATTAAATTTAAAAAACATATGATTTTTTAGCTTCGCGACACTTGCAAACCTTTATCGGAAAGTGTCATTTCAACAAAACGCGAAGAGGATGTCAGCGGATTCGCATTCAGAACGTCTCTGATTCGCGCAGCCGCTTCAGGATCTTTAGCTACCATATAAAGGTATCCACCACCACCCGCGCCAGGGAGTTTATAGCCAAGGCAGAGATCGTCTATCCGCTGACAAAGATTGGCTACGAGAGGCGGTTCCGTACCCGAGTCAAGTGTCTTGTTCTGCAGCCATGTTTTCCGAATGAGTTTTCCATACTGCTGGAAGTCACCAAGTTGTACAGCATCAAAAAGGGCAAGTGCATGCTGTTTCATTTCTCCCAAGAGAGTGAGATGCTCTGACGAGTTGAGAAACATTCCCTGAACAATTTCGGCTAGAATCTGCTTGGCCGTTCGAGTGAGACCTGTATAATAAAGCAGATGACATTGCTGATATTCAGCTTGTCGGAAGAATGTGTCTGGCAACCATCTAACAACGGGGCGCTGATTGAGTCCACTCTCTGTCTGCAATAGCTTAATGCCTGGCAATATACCTCCATACTGATCTTGCCAACCCCCTCCTGTCGTGAGAAGCTGTTCAAGAATAAGTGTACGGTTTCCTATCTCATGCTTATCCCATCCCAATCCACAGAAATCAGACAACGCACCAATGACTGTAGAGGCAAGAATAGAGCTTGTTCCCAACCCTGAACCTGCAGGAATAGCAGAAAGAAGAGTTATTTCAATTCCTGAACCAAAATCAGAGAGTTGCTGTTGCAAAGAAGTATATTTTTCAGCACAGAACATGGGCGAGAATCCACAAAGTGCCAAGGCTGCTTTAGGGATAGAGAAAGGAGAACCAACCTTATTGTACTGAGCAAGGTCATCAAATGTCGTAATGGTCTCTACTGCACCAAGGTCAATAGAACGACACTTGATGTGCAGTTCACTAGTAGGTTTAACATACACTTGCAGAGGTTGCTGCCCATTCAATTCAATAGCCAAATTCACCACATTTCCACCACACAAAAGGCAATGGGGGGGAGTATCAGTCCATCCGCCTGCTATGTCAATACGAACAGCAGAACGCCCCCACACAATTTGGTCACGATAAGCATTCAGACGCGGAATCAGCGGCTGACGCGATGCTGTTTCCAACAATTGCTGCTGTAACAGAGAGAATGCCTTCTTCTCGTTCTCAGCACTATCTTCACCACGCATCTTCTGTACCAGAGCACGAAACATCGCATCGTGAACCTGCTGCATCGGAGTTGCCTCATCTTGCAAAAGAGAAGGTAAAAGAAGGCCATACTTCACATATTTGTCTGCAACATCTTTCAAATCAATCTGATAAAATACTGATTTGCGATAATTCTGTGCCAACTGCGGAATATTGATAGCAAGAAACTTCTTACGCTGTGCATCTTGACGTTCCAAATTGGCTTGTGCAGATATATCATCGGCCGAAAGGCGAGGCAGCCCTTCCCACTCTTTACTGAGATCTTCTGACGGCTGCGGCGAGAGCATCCATTTCAGCATTCGTTCCATCTGCATCAACGTGCTACAAACAGGGAAAATGTTGGCAGCTTGAATATCCTGCTGGCAAGCAATTTTATCAATATCTATATGATGATTAGAAAGCCATTCGGTCACAGGCTGTTCTATAAACATCGTAGCACTTGACATTATACTGCCACGCATTGCATCATGAAATCCGTAGGGTCTCAACACATAGGAGCTACCACCGACTGCCTGAATATCGACACACTGTCCTTTTCCCAAAAGAATATTCCATTCATTTTCTGGTACTCCTGTAATAACATTTTGTGAAGAAAGAATCCAAGATGCAGGCACATCAGAGTTTTCTATCCAAATGTCAGAGTTTTTGTCTGTCAATTCGGCTTTTACCACAGCATTTTGGGTAAACACTGCTGGATGTTTCTTTACATGCTTCTGGATGATGACACGCTGGTCAAGCACCAGATTCTGCAAATAAGTTGTAGATGCTACAAGTTCAGGAGTCGTACCATAATGATAGAATTCTCCACCTTCAAGAGGTAAAACAGCCACCTTCAGTTGATTGATTTCCGTATCAACCGAAGTCGGATGCAGCCCTAAAGCCGTACCAAACTCGGAATAGAGATCATAGGATGTGTATTGCCTCGCATCAGGAATCCCCAACGTTTGTCCTTGTACAAGTTTTGAACGCCTACGCAAAATCTGTACAGCACGGTCATTCAACAGCCAGACACCAATATCCATCAAGGCGAGATGGGTTTGCGACAACTCTGCCAGTTTTTCAGTCGAAGGTTTCTGCAAGACAAAGTCCAACTGTTCGGGAGTATGACGATTCATCAAATAAACGCCATGATTCTTTGCAAGAGAAGGGTCAACCCACAATCCATAGCAAACCACATCTGCTTCTGGAATAGTCTGAAGCGGACGTGTTGAACGAATGAACACGTCCCCCGATACAATAAGTGTACGAAGCGAGTCTGGGGCTTGCTTCAATATTCTCTCATAGAGAGGCAACTGCAAATCAAGCAAAGTCTGGTCAATCTTCTGTCCACGCGCCCAACGGAAAACAGGAACTGGAATAGAAGACTTGCCACTGGCTGCGTATGCAGGAAGACGCCTTGATTGTCCACCCGCATGGACAAGGATACGTTTTTCTTGGGCTAACCACGATTCAAAAGACGAAGCATTCGCACAAGCAGCAGCCTGTTCAAGCAGCCACACTGTTCCACCACCACTACCCAATTTATGCCCTACAGGATCAGATGTACAGAAATATTCGTCTGGAGATAAGCGGTTAATGGTCAAATACTTTTCCACCGCATTAGGTGGAAGAGACAAGAGTTTCTTCATATTCTATATTTATGCAACTATTCTTTTCTTTCTTCTTCATCAGGCTCTTCAAGCACAAAGCGTTTGTAGTACGAAACAATCAGCGTCGTGAATGGGAGAGCTACAATAAGCCCCACAAATCCTAGCAGACTGCCCCATATCGAGAGAGCCAAGAGAATGACTGCCCCATTGAGCCCAGTCACCTTTCCCATAATACGCGGTGTGAGGTACCAGTCCTGTATAGCCTGAACGACACAGAAGACAATGATAACAGCCAGAATGATTCCCCAGAAATTTTGTCCTGTATCATGTGCTTTGAGCAATGCCAATATGATGGTAGGAATGAAACCGACAGCTTGCAGATAAGGCACCAGATTGAGAAAGCCTATAAAGAGCCCTAGAGGGATAGCCATTGGAAAGTCTATAATCAGGAAACCAATAGAAAACAGCACCCCGACACACATCGCAATAATGCTTTGTCCACGAAAATACTTGTTCATGCCATTCTTTAAGTCGGAAACCACATCCTGCATCAAAGCACGTTTGCTTGGAGGAAGCAACTTGAAGAATCCTGCCGCCATCAGTTCATAATCTAATAAAATAAAAAACAAATAGATAACAGCAATAAGAGAAAATACAAATCCAATCAGCGCACTCACACTGCTACTCACAAAAGAAAAGAACTGAGGCACTTTTTCTCCCAAAAACTGAGAAACATCCTGCACCGTAAGTGCTTTCGTTATCTCATTAATGTCAATGTGCTGTTTGATGAAATTCTCCACTTCGGCCGACACCGATGTCACTGTCGAATCAGCCTTCACATAATTAATGATGACATTTTTCAGATAGCCTAATTCCTCAATAATCGGCGGGATAGCCAGATAGCAGAACCCAATAAAAAGCCCCACAATCAGCAAAGCCGTAAGCATAATGCTCAATACACGCGACTTGACACGACACCGGTATTGGATAAAACTCACTACAGGATAAAGCAAATAAGCTATGAGCCATGCCACTAGAAACGGAACGAGCACATTGCTAAGACGGCGAATCAGGAAGTATGCCACGCCTAATATCACAACACTAATTAATATACGCACAAAACGGTCGAATGTGATAGTTCTTTTCTTCATAAGTCACTTATTCCGTTAAAGATTAAAGCCAAGCGTTCATACCCCTCCAAATGAGAATATAGGAATACTAATTCACCACAACCCTCTCAATCATTTGCTCAAAAACTCAAAACTCAATGAATAAATTTTGGACGAAGATACACAAAAAGTAATATTTTATAGAGAGGTTATGTGAAAAAAAGTTGTTTTTAGAGAGAAAATTCATCTTGTAAGTATTTTTATTTCTATTTTTGCAACTAAAAGTTGAAAGAATATGGGAAAACTATATGTTGTGCCAACTCCAGTAGGAAACATGGAAGACATGACTTTCAGAGCGGTACGGGTGCTAAAAGAAGCTGACTTCATATTGGCAGAAGACACCCGCACATCAAGTGTGTTGCTGCAACATTATGACATACACGGCGAACTGCTGTCCCACCACAAGTTTAATGAACACGACACAGTTCAGAATGTCGTAAGACGTATTTTAGGTGGCATGACAGCCGCCCTCATCAGCGACGCGGGCACACCCGCCATCAGCGACCCCGGTTTCCTCTTAGTGCGCGAATGCATAAAGAATGGCATTGAGGTACAAACCCTCCCCGGAGCCACTGCATTCGTTCCAGCCCTCGTCAGCAGCGGAATGCCATGCGATAAATTCTGCTTCGAAGGATTCTTGCCCCAAAAGAAAGGACGAGTATCAAGGCTCACAGAATTGCAAGAAGAGAATCGGAGCATCATCTTCTACGAATCGCCACGGCGACTGCTAAAGACACTAAAACAGTTTGCGGACTTCTTTGGAACAGACAGGCAAGTAAGCGTAGCTAGAGAAATATCCAAACTACACGAAGAGCACGTAAGAGGCTGTCTAAACGATGTCATCCAGCACTTCGAGACCACCGAGCCATTAGGCGAAATCGTCATCATCCTTGCAGGGAAAACAACGGACAACAGACAACAGATAACAGACTACGGACTACCGCCCAACCGTACAACCGCCCTCCCCGACCCTATGCAATTGCTCATGGGAACAGGCAAAAAGAAAAATAAGTACAAATGATAAAATAGTTGATTATGAAAAAAGTATTATTTATGGCAGCAATGGTAGTAATGTTCGCTGCTTGCAACGAAGTTGGCAGCAACCTTTCAAGCGGCCAAGAGCGCGACTCACTGCGAAACGTCATCGACCAAAAAGAAAACGAAATCAACGATTTGATGGGCACATTCAACGAAATCCAGCAAGGATTCGATCTCATCAACGAAGCAGAAGGACGTGTCAACTTGATGAAAAACAGTGCTGAAAACAACAGCATCGTGGAAAACATACGCGAGAACATGACCTTCATCCAAGAGACTCTCCTCGAGAACAAACGAAAAATAGCCGAACTGCAGAACAAGCTCAACAGTAGCTCCATCAACTCAGCCAAGCTGAAAGAAGCCATCGCCAACCTCACCAGCCAGCTTAACAAAAAGAATGCAGAAGTAGAGTCTCTGCGTGCTGCGCTTGCAGAGAAAGATGTCATCATCCAAGTGATGGGCGACACCCTCAACACCTTAAAAGAAGAAAACTCACTCATCAAGCAGCAGAAAAAAGACACCGAAGCCATTGCCAAGAACCAAGACGCACAGCTCAACACCGCATGGTATGTCTTCGGCACCAGCAAGGAACTCAAAGAGCGCGGCATCCTGAAAAAAGGCGAAGTGCTGCAAGGCGATTACGATGAAGACTACCTCACCAAAATCGACATTCGCAAAGTCAATGTCATTGCATTAGAGTCCAAATCCGCCGAGCTCCTCACCACACACCCATCGGGCTCCTACACCCTGCTCAAAGACAGCAAAGGCGAATACACCCTGCGCATCACCGATGCAACCAAATTCTGGAGCGTCAGCAAATACTTAGTAGTCAAAGTAAAATAAAACTACAGAACGTACTACCGCAACACCTAAAACTCAAAACGAAGCGACCTCAAACACATGAATAAAATTCTGACAACCCTCCTGTTCACAGTGTTTGCAACCCTGCCTATCAGCCTGCAAGCACAAAAAAACAAAGACTGGACACCAACAGGCGTGTGGCCCTTCATCAACCAGCAGTTCAGAGCCGCTACCGTTTACACTGGCGTTTTCAATCGTTCCAAAACCGTAGTGCCCTGCAACATCCACGTAGGCAGCCAAACCCTCTGGTACAACCAAAACGACACACTCATGGAAGCCATTCCCGGCAGCGTCGTCAGAGTAGAGTTTCCCAATGGTGACAGATACATGCCCGTAGGCAACAACCAGTTCGGGCTCATCGTCAAAGAAGACTCCATCGACGGTACAATAGCACGCATCATCCTAGTACGTGCATTAGACCAGAATGCACTTGACCAGAAATACGTGGACCACCTAACCAAAAGCCAAAGCATCTACTCCGAGATATCCGATGCTGAGGCAGGCAAGAAGACGGAAGAAGAACCCCTTCCATTAGTCAACGTATTCTACTTCCAAGTACGAAGCGAAATATTTCAGGCAACATCCAAGAACATATTGACAAGAATCAACCCCAAGCGGAAAAAAGAGTTTCGTACCTTCAGACGAGAAGCAGAAATAATCTCCACCAACGAAAGTTCTATGCTAAAAATCTGGAACGAATACTTCCTGAAATACTGAAACAGAACACGATAGAAATGGAGTGCCCCACATCGACATTGCGGTGTGGGGCATAATGTTTATACGCTGTGATACATAACGTTTTTCGGCAAGAACCACAAAAAACATCATGCCATGACACAGGATTTTGCGATACGTGCCAGATAGTCGTAATGCTGCCCCTGGACAATGATTTCAACGGTATAGCCGTATTGTTTAGCTTGTGCAGCCAATGTTGCGGCATCAATGTAGAGCCATGGGAAGGGATTGCCTAAGATATTCTTGTACTGCATTCGGTAAGTGAGTTCGCCATAATAGCTTTCGGAGTCAGGAAACTCTATCGTTCCGTCTTCGTTTTCAAACACATACTTAATGTCGGAAGAGTCGAAGATGACTTGACCGCCAGGGGCAAGGATACTGTCAAGCAACTGAAAGAATCGGGACATACCTTGCAGTGTGCCTACGATACCGATACCGTTCATGAGCATCAGAATGGTGTCGAACTGGGTATCAAGACTATAAAAGTTCACAAGACAGGCATTCTGCACACCTCGTGCCTGCATCACTTCGACAGAAAGAGGTGATATGTCGATGGCGGTGACATCAATGCCTTGCTCTTGAAGGGCAAGGGCATGACAGCCTGCACCAGCTCCGACATCAAGTGTTTTACCTTGTGCCATGCGGAGTGCTTCCTGTTCCATGGGCGACATTTCTTCGACGGTACGGTACAGGTACGAAACAGGAATTTCGTCTTCTTCAAACATGGGTGAGAAGACACGAAGTCTGCCCGCCTTTCCGTTTCTCCAGAAGTCGGCTATGGCTTTCCCCATAGGGTCTTTTTCTTTGCTGAGTGTCATGGCTACTGGGCTTTAGCAAACATAGCGTCTAATTCGTGCTGAGTGAAGGGGCACGGCTCTTTCTGTATCTTGGCGAGCTGAAACTGATGAATGGCGTTCATCACGGACTCTTCTGTAAAACATTTGAAAAGGGTGTCGTTGAGTTGGTCGAGCCGCTGGACATCTGCTGGGGAAAAGAAGGCGCACTCGCCGTAGCTATGCCCTTTCCGTGGTATCACGCCGTGATAATAGTAAGACCATATGAGGAATTTCATGCACACGTCTGGAGTCATCAATATATCGGGCATAGCTTTATTCTTCTATAATGCAGACGTTCATAAAAATGTCCTCCTTGGGGCGGTCACCTGGACGAGTGGCCATTTCCTGTATATTGCCTACAACATCAATCCCTTCGATGACTTCGCCAAAGACCGTATATTGTCCATCAAGATGCGGTGTCCCCCCCACAGTGGAGTAGAGCTGTTGCTGCGCCTCAGTGAGTCCCAGTGATGGCTGTTCGGCCGCAATGGCTTGCGTCTGTGCCACGAGGTCGTTCTGCAATTCCATGAGTCCCTCTTGGTCACGATTGCGTCGCAATTCCATAATCTTGGAGCGATTTTCGGCTACCAGTTGATTGAAGATTTGTTGCTGTGCCTGCATTTCCAACTGCTTGCTAAGCTGTTTCATCTGTCCTGCATTGTAGGTCTGTCCCCAGACGATATAGAACTGTGAACCGCTGCTGCGTCTTTCGGGATTGACTTCATCTCCCTGACGTGCCGCTGCAAGTGCGCCTCGCTTGTGGTAAAGTCCAGGGAGTATTTCTGCCTCGATGGTATAATCGGGACCTCCTGTGCCGTAGTGTCCATCGGGTGTCGGATTCTTTGACTGGGGGTCTCCACCCTGTATCATGAAATTCTTGATGACGCGATGGAAGATGGTACCATCGTAGTATCCTTCTTTTGCCAGTTTGATAAAATTGTCGCGATGAAGCGGTGTCTCATCATAGAGCTTGACGATGATGTCGCCAAGAGTTGTTGATATTTTTGCCTTCATTAGATATATAGTATTTGCTTGAATGGGGATGGATCATCTTTTCGCTGACCCATCCCCATCTCTCATGAGTATTTATGCTTCTTTTACTTCAGTGTAAGTACTACAAGGCTCTTTGCTGGCACTTTAACGCTAAGCACACCCTGCTCTATCTGCGCGCCTGTAAAATCGGCTGGTGCTACACGGTTTGGATTTTCAAAGTCGTTGTAGTCTGCCACATTTGCACTGGTAAGGATACGTCCACTAACAGTCTGCACCTCAGCACCTTCAAGGTTAACTGTCACTTCCTGCTCTTCGTCGAGAGATACGTTAGTGAGTGCCACTACAATGTCGCCCTCCTGTGTCTTTGCTGCAGAAGCGCTGAGCAATGGAAGTGTGCGGTAGGTATCTGCATTAGCTGCATCAAACTCTTCTTTCCAGTTACGACGCACCTTGATTTCGTTGCAAGTGATGTCGAGAGGGAGATAGGTTGCTTCCTGGAATGGAGTGTACATCTGGAATACATGATAAGTTGGAGTGAGAACCATATGACCTGTACCCTCCTGATCGGTGAGAATCATTGACTGCAACACGTTCACAACCTGTGCAATGTTACACATGCGAATGCGGTCAGTATGACGATGGAACACGTCAAGAGAAAGTGATGCCACAAAGGCGTCGCGCAGTGCGTTCTGCTGATAGAGGTGACCGCGGATTGTGCCAGGCTCTTCATCCCACCATGTGCCCCATTCGTCAACAAGAAGTTCGATTTTTCCTTCAGGGTCAGCTTCATCCATGATAGCCTTATGCTTCTTGATTACCTCCTCGATTTCGAGGCACTTACCCATAGTCCAGTAGTAATCTGTATCACTAAATTCAGTAGATGAGCCCTTTGAGCCATCCCATCCAGTTACAGTATAGTAGTGGAGGCTGACACCGTTCATAAGACCGCCAATGTTATCCATCAGAACCTTTGTCCAGTTGTAGTCATAGTCTGTAGCACCTGAAGCAATCTTGTAGAGTTCGTTGCCATCATAGTTGCGACAATAAACGCTGTAGCGACGATAGAGGTCTGCATAGTACTCTGGACGCATATTTCCTCCACATCCCCATGACTCGTTTCCAACACCCAGATATTTTACTTTCCAAGCTTTGTCGCGACCATTCTGACGACGCAGTTTTGCCATAGGTGTATCTCCATCTGAAGTCATGTATTCAACCCACTTTGCCAATTCTTCAACTGTACCTGAACCTACATTTCCGCTGATGTAAGGTTCGCACTCCAGCATTTCGCAAAGATTCAAGAATTCATGTGTACCGAATGAGTTGTCTTCAATTGTTCCACCCCAGTTATTGTTCTGCATCTTTGGACGATTCTCCTTAGGGCCGATGCCATCCATCCAGTGATATTCATCTGCGAAACAACCACCAGGCCAACGCAACACTGGCACCTTGAGCGCCTTGAGTGCCTCGAACACGTCCTTGCGGTAGCCATTGATGTTAGGAATTTGAGAGTTTTCGCCAACCCACAAGCCTCCATAAATGCACGAACCCAGATGCTCTGCAAACTGGCCGTAAATTTCCTTGTAAATCTTCTGCGTACCTTGATCTGCATGAATGGTCACAGTCACATCTTTATCAGAAACTGCATTTGAACCTGCATCAGTACCTTTGCAGCCAAAGAATGCCATCGTCATTGCGACAGCCGACAACATAAATAATTTCTTCATTGGTTTTGGTTTTAGATATTTAATATATAATTCTCAAATATTCAATTATTTGAACACACTTTTCATCTTCACGTCGGCAAAGATACAGAAAAATATCATCGAATCCAACCCTTATGCCCAAAACTTATCGCCTTACACAAATTTATATAAATATTATGTCTTTTTCCACGCTTTCACCCTTTTCAATCTGTCCCATAAGGATAATGCTCAACATCCTCTGCAGCCACACTCCTATTCTCTCCGTCGTCAGCCGCATATCGGATAGATGCTCCCTTGTTCTCCAAAGCGATGAGATTCAATGTACGAAGAAGTCCCTGCAATGTCTTTTCTCGCTCCTTGGGCTTGAGCTGACATTCCCAAATCTCCACCGTATGCCATCCGTGTTCCTTCAGCGCCATCCGTGCTGCATAATCACGTTCACGGTTACGAATAATCTTGTTACGCCAATACTCTACATTCGACTTGGGAACGGTGTATAGCGAACATCCTTCATGTCCATGCCAAAAACATCCATTAATGAAAATGCAGGTACGCAACCCCACTATAGTTAAGTCGGGCGTTCCCGGCAATGCGCTAACATGAATACGATAGCGGAAACCATGGCTGAACAAAAAACGGCGCACCAACAATTCTGGCCGCGTATTCTTCGACCTAATGCTACGCATACAATTACTGCGCTGCTCTGCTGTCATCTTGTCTGCCATAATAGAAAAAAGAGCGGTATTTTGAAAACACCACTCTTGCTAAATTTAGGGTCGGGAAGACCAGACTCGAACTGGCGACCACACGCCCCCCAGACGTGTACGCTAACCAACTGCGCTACTTCCCGAAAATCACGCCAGAAACTCTTGTTCCGTGAAATCGGGTACAAAGGTACGCTTTTTTTTCAACAAAACAAGAACCCACGCCATTTTTTTAGAAGAAAACCGCGCTTTTTGTTGGTTACGCAGTCAGACACATCATCCGTTGTCCGTAGTCTAATTTCAATTATCAATTATCAATTCGACAATGTCAATCGTTATCCCAATATTACTTCATATACCCTACCGGATTGTTTATCAGCGGAATCTGATTTTCGTTCAATCCGAGCAATGTGCTGATGGCCTTCTGGTCCATTGTGCCACGAGTCACAGTAGCCAAACCTGCAGCCGAGCAGAAGAGGTTTATATTTTCAGTCACGATACCTGTATCAACAGCCACCATCCACTGTGCATGCTGACCTTTGCTGCCAAACTTGTCCATGTCTGCCACCATGAGCAGAGACACAGGGGCTGCCTTTGCAAAGTCCTGACCAGCAGCCACGATGCCGCGATGGTCACCTTCTGCCACTTGAGTCAGTGCATGCTTCTGCGGGTCATAAAGCATTACGTTTTTGCTGGTAAAAACATAAAGGCGAATTTCCTGACGGTTCATCGCTGTAGGTGAAGTCAGCTTCCCGTCTTCACGATTTTTGCCCTGCGCCGCCCAAAGCAAGTCGCTCAGGTCTTGATCGGACAACTGTTTCGCGCTATATTCACGCACAGATTTGCGTTGCTTGAATGTCTGCATCACTGTCAGCGTCTTGCGCTGCAAATTGGGTTCTGGCAAATTCTTTGTTTGGGCAAAACATACTGTACCCATCAGCAGCAATGCTGCCATAAGAGCTAATTTTTTCATGTGTTTGTAGTTTTTTAGTTTATTTTTTTTAGCTATTAAAGAGTTTGAGCAGTTATCGCTACGCTCAGCCGTCAAACAGTAGTTAAGCCAAACGTCAAGGCTGACGTTTGTCCTGTACTGGCTTAACTACTTTAACTACTCAACTACTTCTTTCAGTGTATAATTCTATTTTATTGCCTCCAATATTTGTTCGGCATGAATCTTTGTCTTGATTTCCTTTGGCGTGAAGATTCTCTCCACCACTCCTTCTTCATCGACAAGGAATGTGGTACGCAATGTGCCCTCAACCGTCTTCCCGCACATTGTCTTTTCGCCCCATGCGCCAAGCGCGTGAAGCAAAGACTTGTCTGTGTCGGCAATCAGCGAGAATGGCAATTCGTACTTCTCTATAAACTTCTGATGGCTTGCAGCAGAGTCTTTGCTGACACCTACCACCGAATAGCCTGCATTCTGCAATTCCGCGTAATGTTCCTTCAAAGAACAAGCCTCGGCTGTACAACCGCTGGTATTGTCCTTCGGATAGGCATAAAGAATAAACTTGCGGCCCTTCAGCTGAGCCAGCGTTACCTCTTCGCCTTTCTCATTTCTGCCAAGCACTTCTGGCAATTTGTCTCCTACTTTCATCTGATACACAAAATTAAAACATAATTCCGTTGCAAAAATAGCAAAAAAAATACAAAAATACATTTTCCTCTACAAAATTTCATTTTTTCTCCCTATATTTGCCCTAAAAGAACATCCTATACCCCAAACTCTAAATCCAAAACCTTAAATGGCAACATTCTGGACAAAGAAAAACGAAGATATAGAAAACGAGAAGACGGCCGCACCTTGGAGCGAAGCACTCGTGAAAGGGAATCAACACACGCCACGCCGACGTCCCCTAAAAGTGGCCCTGTTCGACCTTGACGGCACGCTGGTAGAGACAGAAGACCAATACACCGTATTCTGGGGAGCGACAGCACGCAAATACCGTCCAGACGTGCCAAGGCTCGAATATCTCATCAAGGGCACCACGCTCACCAGCATCTTCGCCACCTATTTCCCCAACCCGCAATGGCAGGAAGAGATAACCCGAGAGCTCATTGCTTGGGAGGCGCAGATGCGCTACGAGTTCTACCCGGGAGCGCTATCCTTCATCCAAGACTTGAAGCGCAACGGAGTAAAATGTGCAGTCGTGACCAGCTCCGACCAGACGAAGCTGGCAAACGTCAGAAAACAGATACCCCAACTTGATGATCTCTTCGACAGAATTCTCACAGCCGAAGACTTCACCGCCTCCAAGCCCAACCCCGACTGTTACCTGCTAGGCGCACGCATCTTCGATGCTGCCATTGACGAATGTGCCGTCTTCGAAGACGCCTACACAGGGCTACAGGCAGGCATGTCGTCAGGCATCTTCACCATCGGACTTCCTACAGGTCACACAAGGGAAGAAATCCAAGACAAATGCAACTACGTTCTCGACAGTTTCGAAGGCATGACCTACGAACGACTGGTTGAAATCTTGGAGCAGGCATAAAGGAAATTAATAATGTAAGATAAAGCGCACCCCTCGGGTCCGATGCACTGGACCCGAGGGGTGCGGTATGTCGTACCCGAGGGGTACACTTGTATTGCCACAGAAAAAAAACAAGAAGAAAGCGCCACCCTCACACAGAAGACTCACGTGGGATTTGCCTTGTCCTGCAGCCCTTTTCTTTTGTGCTCGTCATTGAATTTACGATGCAAGGCGCAACATAATTACGATGAAAGGCGCAACGTAAGTGCGGTACAGAGGTTACTTTTTCCTCACAGGATCGCAAGTGACACCACAGCCCAGCTTCTTGAAGATTTTCCTGTCCACCTCGCTGAGCATGACGGTGCTGTGCACTTGACATCCCTGGAGCTGAGGGAGCTGGGCAAGAGCGCGACGGCAATTCTCGTCATTTTGGGAAAGGACAGAGATTGCCACGAGCACTTCATCTGTATGCAGACGAGGATTGTGTCCGCCCAGATATTCAATCTTTGTCTTCTGAATAGGCTCAATCATGCTCTGGGGGATGAGATTGACATCGTGCTCGATGCCTGCCAAATGCTTGGTGGCATTGAGCAAGAGAGCTGCGCTGCAACCTAGCAGGGGGCTGGACTTCGCCGTAATGATGGTGCCATCAGAAAGTTCAATGGCTGCAGATGTCAGTCCTCGCTGCGCTTTCAGTTCGTTGGCTGCAACAGTGGTGCGGCGTGTAGCCGTGGTTATCTTAGCCTGATTCATCAAGAGCTTTATCTTGTTCACCTCGCTGTCGTTGCAGGCGCCGTCAGCCATCTTGTTGGTGGCATCATAGTAGCGACGTATGATTTCGTCCTTGGAGGCTTGACTGCAGATTTCATCATCGGAAATGCAGAATCCGACCATGTTGACACCCATATCGGTGGGCGACTTATACGGATTTTCGCCATAAATGCCTTCGAAAAGAGCATTGAGAACTGGGAAAATCTCGATGTCGCGGTTGTAGTTGATGGCCACTTGCCCATAGGCATCGAAGTGGAATGGGTCAATCATGTTCACGTCGTTGAGGTCTGCCGTAGCAGCCTCGTAAGCAATGTTGACAGGATGTTTCAAAGGCAGGCTCCACACGGGGAATGTCTCGAACTTGGCATATCCAGCCCTCACGCCACGCTTGTTATCGCTGTAGAGCTGGCTGAGACACACAGCCATCTTTCCGCTACCGGGGCCTGGTGCTGTGACGATGACAAGAGGACGCGTTGTCTCCACAAAATCGTTCTTTCCAAAACCTTCTTCAGAAGCAATGTGCTCGACATTGTGGGGATAGCCATCGATGAGATAATGGCAATAGGACTTGATGCCCATGCGCTGAAGTCGCTGACGATAGGCATCGGCAGAACGCTGTCCGTTGTAGCAAGTGATGACCACAGAACCCACCATGAATCCGCGGTTGGTGAACTCATCGCGCAGACGCAGCACGTCTTCATCGTAAGTGATGCCAAGGTCGGAACGCACCTTGTTCTTCTCGATGTCTTCAGCGCTGATGACGAGCACAATCTCGATGCTGTCGCTGAGTTGCTGGAACATGCAGAGCTTGCTGTCAGGCTTGAAGCCCGGCAGGACGCGAGAGGCGTGGTTGTCGTCAAAAAGTTTGCCGCCCAATTCGAGATAAAGCTTGCCGTCAAACTGAGCAATACGCTGGCGGATGTGCTCTGACTGTATTTGGAGGTATTTTTCGTTATCAAACCCTATCTTCATCATGTCTGAATTTTATTTATTCTGACTGCAAAGGTAGTAATTTTTTAGTTAGGAATGAGGCATTGAGAATGGGGAATTGTTACTTTTCCATAAAAAAATGCACCCGACAAGAAATAATTCTCCAATCCTGCCGCTCATCTCAGTTTTTTTTAGTATCTTTGTGGAAAATTAAGTGATATGCAAGAATATTGGGAAATGTTTCAGTCAATGGACACGTGGATGCAGACTTTTTGGGTGTGCGCCATCGGAGGTTCAGCCATCTTCATCATACAGGCGCTGCTCACCATGATAGGCATGGACAGCACAGATGTTGACGTTGACTACGACGGTGCCGACACCATGGACCTGGGCGGCAGCATCTCGCTGTTCAGCATCAAGAACTTCGTCAATTTCATCGTAGGATTCGGCTGGGCTGGCGTTTGTCTTGCCGACTTGATAGCTAACAAGGTCATCCTGTCACTGATTGCCACGCTGGTGGGTATTGGTTTTGTTGCCATGTTTTTCTACCTCAGAAAACAAACCAAGAAGCTAGAACACAACGGTGCCTTCCGGATTGAGGATTGCATAGGAAAAACTGTCAATGTGTATCTCCGTATCCCCGCCCAGAAAAGCGGCACGGGAAAAGTGCAGGTGAGCCTCAACGGCTCTGTGCACGAAATCAACGCCATGACCGAAGGAGACGCGCTCCCCAGCGGACAAAAAGCCGTAATTTCCAGCGTCATCGATGATTCAACAGTAATGGTTAAACAATAAAAATAATAGATTATGTATCTCATCATCGTAGCGGTGGTTGTAGCCATCGTGCTCTTAATCTCTATTATCAATCGTTACAGAAGATGTCCATCCGACAAGATTCTGGTAGTGTATGGCACCACAGGCAACAAAGGCTCCGCTAAATGCGTGCATGGCGGCGGTACATTCGTTTGGCCTATCATTCAAGATTATGCCTATCTGAGCC
The DNA here is from genome assembly GCA_904501945.1 of uncultured Bacteroidaceae bacterium. Classification (GTDB taxonomy): domain Bacteria; phylum Bacteroidota; class Bacteroidia; order Bacteroidales; family Bacteroidaceae; genus Minthosoma. Next base: position 16,639 of record CAJGCU010000003.1, on the reverse strand, counting down.
TGACACCAATCAGCATTGACGCCAATCTGACCAATGCGCTCTCTAAGCAAAACATACGTGTAGACGTGCCTTGCCGATTCACAGTCGGCATCTCCACAGAACCCGAAAGCATGACGGCTGCGGCAGAACGATTGCTGGGACTCTCTGCAGGACAGATTCAGGAACTGGCGCGAGACATTCTTTTTGGACAACTGCGTCTCGTCATTGCCACCATGAGCATTGAAGAGCTGAACAGCGACCGCGACCGATTCCTCGACGCCATCTCCATCAATGTTGAAGTAGAGCTGAAGAAAATAGGCCTGCGCCTCATCAACGTGAATGTAACCGACATCAACGATGAGAGCGGATACATCGAAGCCCTCGGACAAGAAGCTGCTGCAAAAGCCATCAACGAAGCAAAGGTTCGTGTGGCAGAACAGGAAAAGTTTGGAGAAATCGGTAAGGCTGAAGCCAACCGAGAAACCCGTATTCGTACAGCCGAAGCCAATGCACAAGCCGTACAGGGTGAAAACGAAGCCAAGGTGCAGATTGCCAATTCAGACGCCGAGCGCCGTGAACGCGAGGCGGAAGCACAGCGCAAAGCTATTGCAGCAGAAAAGGTTGCAGCAGCAAAGGCCCTGGAAGAAGCTTACTCTGCAGAACAGAAAGCAGAAGAGGCTCGTGCTGACCGCGAACGTGCCACACAGAGTGCCAACGTACTCGTGAGCCAGGAAATCGAGAAGAAGCGCAAAATTATTGAGGCTGAAGCAGAAGCAGAAAAGATTCGTGTAAATGCCAAGGGTGAAGCAGATGCTGCTTATGCCAAGATGGAAGCAGAAGCACGCGGTCTTTTTGAGATTCTTTCACGTCAGGCACAAGGTTACGACAAAATGGTACAAGCAGCTGGCGGCGATGCCAACAAGGCATACATGCTCCTGCTGCTGGAGAAACTGCCTGAACTTGTCAAGACACAAGTTGAAGCAGTTAAGGGCATCAACATCGACCATGTTACAGTTTGGGATTCTGGAAATTCAGCAGATGGTAAAGGCAGCACAGCTAACTTTCTCAGCGGATTGATGAAAAGCGTTCCCCCACTCCACGAACTCTTTGATCAGGCTGGACTTGCACTGCCCGAATATCTGGCAAAGAAAAAAGAAAGCAGCCAGCCAACAGACATTGAGTCAGAATCAAGTGAAGACATTCAAGAATAAAAATACACAATGAAAAAAATCCTCTTTTCAGTGCTTGCGGCTTGCGTCGTGAGCACTTCCATATTAACAACAACGAGTTGTAACGAAGACGAAACGTACGCGGAGCAGAAGGACAAGGAAAAGAAAGCGATTGGGCAGTTTCTCGAAGACAATGACTTTGTAGGAAAAATTACGCCTATCTCAGAAGAGCAGTTCTACGCCCAAGACAGCACGACCGACCTTTCCAAAAACGAGTTCGTGCGTTTCAATGACGACGGTATCTACATGCAGATTGTACGCAAAGGCAACGGTCCGACAATGGTAGAACTGGCCAAAGACAGAAAAGACTCGACCGTTACACGTCCGCTGATTTGCAAGTTCCTCGAATACGACATCGAAGGAGCAGATACCACCTACAGCAACATCTACATGTCAAGTATCAACGACAAGATGCTATGCACCTACAGCCACTACGGCCGCAGCTACACAGCCTCTTTCACAGAAGGTGTCATGCAGTCAGCCTATGGCTCAACCGTCCCCAAAGGATGGCTTAAACCTCTGGATTACATCCGACTGACAAAAGTAGCTGGCGAAGAAGCCAAGGTGCGTCTCATCGTCCCTCACTCATCAGGCACCAACAACGCCTCTGGCTATGTGCTCCCATTCTATTACGAAATCACATACCAGATTCCACCTAATTATTAAAATGTGAGTTGATGAGTTTGTATATTTGTGAGTTAGCCATGCGGAATGGCAGACTTATAGCTATACTAACATAAACTATTAAAACTAAAGAACTCAAAACTAAAGAACCGAAGAATATTATGAGTTTAATCAAATCAATTTCAGGCATCAGAGGCACAATCGGCGGACGTGCAGGAGAGGGGCTCAATCCCCTTGACATCGTGAAGTTCACCAGTGCTTATGCCACACTCATCCGCCGCACCACGAAAGTTGAAAGCAACAAGATTGTCGTGGGACGAGATGCACGCATCTCAGGCGAGATGGTGAAGAACGTCGTATGCGGCACCCTCATGGGCATGGGCTTCGATGTAGTCAACATCGGACTTGCCTCTACGCCTACAACAGAAATCGCTGTCGCCATGGAAGGAGCCTGTGGCGGTATCATCATCACAGCCAGCCACAACCCTCGTCACTGGAACGCCCTCAAGCTCCTCAACGAGAAAGGCGAATTCCTCAATGCCGAAGAAGGCAACGAAGTATTGAAAATCGCAGAAGCAGAAGACTTTGACTTTGCCGACGTTGACCACATGGGCAAGTACATCGAAGATAATTCTTACGACCAGAAGCACATCGACATGGTGCTCGGTCTTGACCTCGTTGATGTAGAAGCAATCAAGAAACAGGGCTTCAAGGTTGCATTCGACAGCATCAACTCCGTGGGCGGCATCATCCTGCCTAAACTGTTCAAGGCTTTGGGTGTGGAAGACGTCACACCGCTCTACGCAGATCCAACTGGAGATTTCCAGCACAATCCAGAACCACTCGAAAAGAACCTTTGCGATATCATGGCGCTGATGGCAAAAGGAGGCAACGACGTTGGTTTCGTAGTCGACCCCGATGTTGACCGTCTCGCCTTCATCTGTGAAGATGGAACCATGTATGGCGAAGAGTACACCCTTGTTACCGTGGCAGACTACATCCTCAAGCACACTCCAGGCAATACAGTGAGCAACCTCTCCTCTACCCGCGCCCTGCGCGACGTAACCCGCAAATACGGCATGGAGTACAACGCAGCTGCCGTAGGCGAGGTGAACGTGGTGACCAAGATGAAGGAAACCAATACCGTCATCGGCGGTGAAGGCAACGGCGGCGTTATCTATCCTGCCGCTCACTACGGCCGCGACGCCCTCGTTGGCATCGCCCTCTTCCTCAGCCATCTGGCACACGAGCGCGAGACCAAGCCTGGGCTTACAGTCAGCCAGCTCCGCGCCACCTACCCTAGCTATGCCATCGCCAAGAACCGTATCGACCTCGATGCTTCTACAGATGTAGATGCCATCCTTGAGAAAGTGAAAGCGATGTACACAGGGCAGCCTGGCACCGAAGTCAACGACATCGACGGCATAAAGATTGACTTCCCAGACAAGTGGGTACACCTCCGCAAATCCAACACCGAGCCCATCATCCGCGTCTATTCTGAAGCAGAAACGATGGAGGCTGCAGATGAGATAGGCAAGAAAATCATGGACGTTGTGCTGCAGAACATTTAACCTGTTTTTTCTGCGGCACGAGGGAACCATCCCACACATCTATTATACATATACAAGAAAGCAGGCAACTCACTTGAGCTGCCTGCTTTTTTTGTTTGTCCATCCCCGAAGCGAAAACTCTTGCCCTCAAACAAGCGAGAATCTTATAAGAAAGTGGCTGCTCTTGCGACATATTTCTTATCTTTGTGTCTATATGTTAGCAGATGACCCTACAAAATGGAGACAGACGACAAGACACTGGTAGAACGCATATTGAAAGGAGAGACGGACGAGTTCCGGCACCTGATGCGGCGGCATGGAGGCACATTGCTCGCCTTCATCGAGGGCATTGCCCATAGCCGGGAAGAAGCCGAAGACATACTCCAAGAGGCTTTTGTCTGTGCTTATCGCTCGCTCCATCAGTACAACATCAAAACTGCATCGTTCGCCACCTGGCTTCACCACATTGCCTATCATCAAGCATTGCGGCAGCGAAAAAAGCGACGGCTTCCCGCGTTCTCCTGGGATGAAGACGAACGTCTCCTCGCAACTGCGACAGAATGGGACACAAACGAAGAGGCAATCGAGGCAACAGAAGAGAGGATGAAGCTGCTGGACAACGCCATCAGCCACTTGCCCGACTATGACCGCACGTTGCTGCAACTCTATTACGAGAAAGATTTGCCATTGAAAGACATCGCCTATATCCTCGACAGCGAAGCAGGAATCTTGGCAAGCCGACTGCGGCGAATCAGAGACAGATTAAGAAAGACATTAACCCATCACAAAAAATAGACAAACAATGAAGAACGGAAAAGACATCAACCTCCTTATTCGCGAAGCGCTGTTACGCCGTAAAGAAGGACGCCCCGAGGTCATGTTGCCCGAAGGATTTGAGGACAAAGTGATGGAACAGATAAAAGCAATGCCTCAACTTCCGCCAGGAAAAAAAGAGCCAACAACGCTCAAGCGAGCAACCATGCTACTGCTGCGTGCCAGCTGTGCAGCCGCAATGATTGCAGGAGTTTTCTATCTCACCCAACAGCTGACATATGAAGAGAAAGAAAAACACCCTCAAATCGCTATAAAAACTCAGCAACAAAAGCCTAGCACCCCGACCGTCAAAGAGGAAGAAGCTGAGCCGCAGCCGACATACAAAGCGCCGAGCAACATGCTTGAGAAAAGAGTGGCAATAAGAAAAAAGCCTCAGCCTCAACTTCAGGCAACGGAGACCACTGAAATCTCAACTTCACTGCAAGAGGCATCGCGACGCATGGAAAGTCTCAGGAAGCAGCACGAGTCTCAAGACGCCAATACGCTCAACCTGAAAGAGGAGCATCCAAGCATTGCAGACAACACCTCGCTGCTTGCCATGCAAAAGATGATACAGAACATGAACAATTTCAAAAAGCAATATGAACCCTAACACAAAAACGCTTTATGAGGACATTACTGAAACAATCACTGCTGCTGACACTGCTTGCCTTGCCACTTCTGATGGCGAACGCCCAGTCACGCAACGAATGGTATGGCAAGCAAGCCATGCAAGGAGAACATCTGACCCTCAACCCTGAAATGATTGAGATTTTCAACACACTCGACAAAACCTTTCCCAAACGATACCTCATCAACGAGGAGCCCAATCATGTCGGGATGTGGGTGGTTTACAAGTTCAAAGGACGGAAAGAATACGAGGAATACCGTCCGCTCATTAAGAAACTGATAGACCGCATCAACCGCATGCCCGCCTACCGTGCCTACACAGAAAGGCTTGACTCCGCAGGCATGGAAGGCTATAGCATTGCGCTGACGCCAAAGACCGACACCTACGAGCAAACGGATTATGTCAACCTTGCCATACGCCCCAAAGAGATGCGTTTCCACTACAGGGCCCGAATCGACAACACGCCCATGCCCTGGGAGCAAAGGCAAGATGTGGCTGATGCGGTTGACCAGATGCTCAACGAGTACATCAACCGCACTGGCGTAACGAAAAAGGATATCCGTTTTGACGGAAGAAGAACCAACTACAACTATCTCACTTTTACCAAGCCCAGCAACTGCACTCCCCGTTGCTCAGGCACTTGCTATATCGTGCCCAACTGCACCACAGCCGACTACGACCGCATCTATCGCTTCATCCGCGGCTACGCCTTGAGTAACAGCGTCACAGTGACAAGCAATGACTTCCTAGGAACATACGAAGAAATTGCCATCGGAGTGAATCAGAAAAACAGACGCCCACTCATGGTAGGTGCAGCACTCAAAGGCACCGACCTCTATCTTATCCGCACAGAAGGAGACGTCGGTTCACATGCATGGCTTCCCCGTGCCTGGGCCGAGGATAATCCCGTGCATCCTTAAATCAGTAATTAAAGATTAGATCAAACAAAAACGTGTACACAGAAACGCCCTTGCGCAGTGATGCGCGAGAGCGTTTTTTCTTTGTTCATCTCTCAAAGAAATCACATTCCTATTTCATTTCTACTTCATCAGAGAGTGACGCCTTTCAATGAGCCCCACATTTTTTAGAAAGAGGGGAATTGAAGTCGCTGTATTTTCTTCCTCACCTGCATAAGACGATGCCTTAACATACCGCACCCCTCGGGTCCGCCATGGTAGACCCGAGGGGTACGGTGTATCGGACCCGAGGGGTGCGATTGGGAAAACTATAAGCATTTTGAGGTTTCAGCAAGAAGAGACGGATTGCATCGCACTTAAACTGAAACGATTAGAAAACACGGCATCCGCCTGCAATCTTGAAGACGCAGACGGATGCTGTAATATCAAACAGTTCACTCACTCCATCCCAAAGCCGAAGCACCCAACACTGCCGCATTGGCATCCATCAGCCCGCTGACAAGGAACTTCGCCTTGCCACGGAAAATGGGCATGACATGCTGATTATACGCCTCCTCGATGGGTTTCATGATGAGGTCGCCAGCCTTGCAGAGTCCGCCGAAGAAGATGAAGGCTTCGGGAGAAGAGAACACCGTAAAATCGGCGCAAGCCTCACCCAGCATCTTGCCCGTGAAACGAAATATCTCATTTGCAACTTCATCCCCCTTGCCTGCGGCGATGGAGACGTCAAGAGACTCTATTTCTTCTGCGGGTTTGCCACGCAACAGCGAAGGACGGTCTGTTTGGGCTAAAACTTCACGCGCCGTACGTACCACGCCCGTAGCGGAACAATAAGTTTCTAGGCATCCTGTACGGCCACATCCGCAAACACGCCCCTCTTTGCCACGCACCATTGTGACGTGCCCCAGTTCGCCAGCAAAGCCGTCATGACCATAGACGAGCTGTCCGTTAATGACGATACCCGAGCCGACGCCTGTACCTAACGTGATGACAATGAAATTCTTCATATCTCGAGCTGCTCCGTATGCCATCTCGCCCATAGCAGCTGCATTGGCATCATTGGTTATACGAACGGGGAAAGGTTCTTTGCGCTGGGAATCAAGAGAAGACAATTGCTCTGAAAACATTTTTGCCAATGGTACCGTCCGCTCATGCGCCCACGCAATGTTAGGAGCAGTTTCTATAGCTCCTGTATAAAAGTTGGCGTTGGGAGCGCCAATGCCCATGCCTGCAATAGCATCCAGACCGCCCACCTGGCTAATGAGGAGAACAAGGCGCGCAACACCTGCCTCCACAAAGGCTTCAGCAGTCTCGTATGCTTGCGTCTTCATGCTATCCTGAGCAACTATGGTTCCTTGCGCATCTACAATGCCAAACACCGTGTTGGTACCTCCAAGGTCTATGCCTATCGCATATTTTTGCTGATTCTTCATATTGGCTTGGATTTTATTTTGTCATTCCGTATTTTTAGAAACATTAGTAAAAGTGAAGGCAAAAGTACGAAAAGTTTGCGAAGAATCATGTTTTTACGAATAAAAAACTTATTTTTGCACATCAGACATTAATAATCAGAGCATTTCATTATGAAGAAATTCCTCTTTTTTATGCTAAGCCTTCTCATTAGCACGCTCAAGCTGTCGGCACAGCAAGAAGCATTCAACATGGACCTATGGCCCAACGGGTTGCCCAACAGCAACGGTATAGACCAATCGCAGCCTTACGATGACTCGAAACAGAACTTCAAGCCATCCATCCGCGTGTTCCTGCCCGATGCCGACAAGGCGACAGGTCTAGCTGTGGTGTGCTGTCCTGGCGGCGGATACAGCCACTTGGCAATGGACCATGAAGGCTACAAGTGGGCATCATTCTTCAACGAACGAGGCATTGCACTCATTGTACTGAAATACAGAATGCCGCATGCCAATCCAGATGTGCCCATCAGCGATGCGAAAGAGGCATTGAGAGTCGTGAGGGAGAATGCCCAGAAATGGAACATCGACCCTCAGAAGGTGGGCATCATGGGCTCATCGGCAGGAGGGCATTTAGCATCGACCGTTTCCACCCATAGCGATACGCAGACAGCCCCTGCTTTCCAGATTCTGTTCTACCCCGTTGTAACCTTTGACTACAAGTACACTCATCAGGGCAGCCGCCACAATCTGATAGGCAAAAACGCTGCCCAAGAATTGGTTACTCTCTACAGCAACGAAAAACAGGCGAGCAACCAGACACCGCCAGCTATCATGCTGCTGAGCGATGACGACACGGTTGTTCCATCCCCCAACAGCGTAAACTACTATCTGGCGTTGAAGCAGCATGGCATTAAAGCTACGATGCACATTTACCCGTCGGGAGGACACGGATGGGGCATCCGAAAGAATTTCAAATACCACAAAGAGATGCTGGCAGACTTGAGCGCATGGCTGGACACGCTGAAATAAGGAGAATTTGCCAGCTGAAGCCTTTTTGATTCAACTTATTTTCGTAACTTTGCAGTCAAATCTCAAATTATCATCAATCATGGTATTACAAGCGATACCTCAAATGCCTGTACTAAACTTTCAAGACTGGATGCAGGATGTGGGGTTTCTGGAAGAAATCATAAAAGGATTCATCATAGGCGTGCTAGCATCAGCCCCCATGGGACCAGTAGGCATTCTGACAGTACAGCGGACATTGAACAAGGGACGCTGGGAAGGATTTGCCACAGGAATCGGCGCAAGCATCAGCGACATGATTTACGCCATCATCACAGGTTATTTCATGTATCTTGTGGTGGACATCATCGAAGACCCCATTATTGCGCTATGGATTAAAATTATTGGCAGTGTGCTGTTGTTCGCCTTCGGAGTGTACACATTCAAGAGCATCCCACGACACAAGGTTATTGACGAGGAAGCGCCTGTTGAAACGAAAAACAAATTGAATGGATACATCATATCAGGATTTGTCATTACGGTGTCCAATCCTCTGATTATCTTGCTGTTTGTCGCTCTATTCGGACAGTTTACATTCATCCTTGTGGACAACGAATTTGTACAAGCCATGGGTTATTTAGCCATTGTAGCAGGTGCCCTTTTCTGGTGGTTTATCCTCACGTGGCTGATTGACAAAGTTCGTGCAAGATTCAATCACAAAGTCATTTGGTGGCTCAACAGAATCATTGGCATCGTCGTAATGGTAGTAAGTGCACTCATGATTGTGTATGCGCTCACAGGACACACATTCCACTTCATTCCTTTTGTAGAAAATCCAAACTTAAATCTTTTTGATTGATATGTATATAGCAGAACAACTCAAGAAAAAGAACGTCTCGGAATACCTGCTGTACATGTGGCAGGTAGAAGACACACTGCGTGCCTACGGTTTGGATGCAGAAAAGATGGCCGCGGAATACATCCCGCAATTCAAGCTGGACGATGAAAGGAACGAAGAGCTAAAGGGGTGGTATGAGAGCCTGATACAGATGATACGCGAGGAAAACGTGGAAAAGAATGGACACCTGCAAATCAACAAGAATATCCTGATTCTGCTAACCGACCTGCATTTGCAGTTGCTCAAGTCGAGCAAGCACCCATTCTACTCGGCTGCTTACTATAAAGCCCTGCCATTCATTGTCGAACTGAGGTCGAAAAGTGCAGAAAGCCAAGAAAAAGGAGAGATTGAAAACTGCTTTGATGCGTTGTACGGCATGATGCTACTCCGAATGCAGAAGAAAGACATTTCAGCCGAAACCGCTACAGCAATAAGCAACATAGCCAAGCTCATCGGCCTGCTGAGCGACTATTACCAGAAGGACAAAGCTGGAGATGTGGAATTTTAACCAAAGGAATAGTTATATATGAGAATTTTAGTGACAGGATGTAACGGACAGCTCGGAAACGAGATGCAGTTGCAGGCAAAAGAAAATCCACAACACGAGTATTACTTCACCGACGTCGTGATTCCAGAAGGCTCATCTGCCCAGAAACTGGACATCACAAACGAGTCAGAAGTCGAGTCTTTCGTCAACGACAATGCCATTGACTGCATCGTGAACTGCGCAGCATTCACAGCGGTGGACAAGGCCGAAAGCGATGAAGAGTTTTGCAATCTGCTGAACAACATCGCTCCTGGCTATCTGGCAAAAGCGGTAGGGAAGCGTGGTGGCAGCATCGTTCAAGTAAGTACAGACTATGTATTTGACGGCACAAACTACAAACCTGTAACAGAAGAACTTCCAACATGTCCAAATTCAGTATATGGCCGTACAAAATTAGCTGGAGAAGAAGGTGTAAAGGCAAACTGCCAGCAACACCTCATCATCCGGACTGCTTGGCTCTACTCCACATTTGGCAACAACTTTGTGAAAACCATGATTCGCCTAGGCAAAGAAAAAACAGAACTGGGCGTCATCTTCGACCAGGTGGGAACACCTACCTACGCAAAAGACCTGGCAACAGCCATTTTCACTGCCATCAATAAGGGCATCGTACCAGGCATCTACCACTTCAGCAACGAAGGTGTCACTTCATGGTACGACTTCACAAAAGCCATCCATCGCATTGCAGGCATCACCACCTGCCATGTGAAGCCGCTTCACACAGCGGAATACCCTACCCCAGCAGCACGACCACATTACTCCGTGCTGGACAAGACAAAAATCAAGAATACATACGGTATAGAAATCCCCCATTGGGAAGATTCGCTGCAGGAATGTATTAGTAAATTATAGAGAATGAACGAAATAGAAAGAAGAAGAACGTTTGCGATTATCTCGCACCCTGACGCAGGAAAAACAACACTGACAGAGAAACTGCTGCTGTTTGGAGGTCAAATCCAGGTTGCTGGTGCAGTAAAAAGCAACAAAATCAAGAAAACTGCCACCTCCGACTGGATGGAAATCGAAAAGCAACGTGGTATCTCGGTAAGCACCTCCGTGATGGAGTTTGACTACTTGCCCCCACATGTTGATCAAAGCCTGCCACCCTACAAAGTAAACATCCTCGACACACCAGGACACCAAGACTTTGCAGAAGATACGTTCCGTACCCTAACGGCGGTGGATTCAGCCATCATCGTCATCGATGGAGCCAAAGGTGTCGAGACACAAACACGTAAACTGATGACAGTGTGCCGCATGAGAAAGACACCTGTCATTGTGTATATCAACAAGATGGACCGTGAAGGCAAAGACCCATTCGATTTGCTTGACGAAGTGGAAAGCGAGTTGCAAATCAAGGTTCGCCCACTTTCATGGCCTATCAATCAAGGAGCGAGATTCAAGGGTGTTTATAACATCTACGAACAGAACCTGAACCTCTTCACCCCCAACAAACAGATGGTGACAGAGAAAGTAAACGTGGACATCAACTCCAGCGAATTGGACGAGCGTGTGGGTGAACAAGATGCTGAAAAACTGCGCGAAGACCTTGAGATGATTGATGGCGTGTATGAAACTTTCGACGTAAATAAATATCTTGATGCAGAAATTGCACCCGTATTCTTCGGTTCGGCATTGAACAACTTTGGCGTACAGGAACTGCTCGATTGCTTTGTAGAAATTGCTCCCAATCCAAGACCAACAACAGCCGAAGAGCGCCTTGTGCAACCAGAAGAGCCCAAATTCACAGGATTCATCTTTAAGATTACAGCCAACATCGACCCTAACCACCGTTCATGTACAGCATTCTGCAAAGTTTGCTCAGGCAAATTCGTACGCAATGCCCCCTATCTGCATGTGCGTAACGGAAAAACAGTTCGCTTCTCCAGCCCTACACAGTTTATGGCCCAGAAGAAAAACACCATCGACGAGGCTTATCCTGGCGACATCGTTGGCTTGCCAGACAATGGCATCTTCAAAATTGGAGACACGCTGACTGAGGGAGAACTGCTGCATTTCAAGGGACTGCCCAGTTTCTCACCAGAGATGTTCAAGTATATTGAAAACGCAGACCCGATGAAGACAAAGCAACTGGAAAAAGGCATCAATCAGCTCATGGACGAAGGTGTAGCACAGCTGTTTGTCAACCAATTCAACGGACGTAAAATCATTGGAACAGTAGGACAGCTTCAGTTCGAAGTCATACAATATCGCCTCGAGAATGAATACAATGCAAAATGTCGTTGGGAACCCATCAGCCTCTACAAAGCATGCTGGATAGAGAGTGACGATGATGCAGAACTGGAAGCATTCAAGAAACGCAAATACCAATACATGGCAAAAGACAAGGATGGAAGAGACGTATTCCTTGCCGACTCCAACTATGTGCTCCAGATGGCGCAACAAGACTTCAAGCACATCAGGTTCCACTTCACCAGCGAGTTTTAGCCATTCATCGTTTATCATTTGTCATTTATTATTTAGCGCAGCGCAATATCATGTTACAAGACGAAGTAAAAAAAGCCATAGAAGTGATGAAAGCTGGTGGTGTCATCCTCTACCCAACAGACACCGTGTGGGGAATCGGATGCGATGCCACAAATCCAGAAGCCGTCAAGAAAGTGTATGACATCAAGCGAAGAGAAGACAGCAAAGCACTGATCTGCCTGGTTGACAGCGAAGCACGTCTACAGAGGTATGTAAGAAACGTGGCAGATGTCACTTGGAACCTCATCGAATTAAGCGAGAAACCTATCACCGTCATTTTTGACGGAGTTTCAGGACTAGCCCCCAACCTCATTGCTGAAGACGGAAGTGCCGGAATACGCATTACCCGCGAGGAATTCAGCAAAGAACTTTGTTTCCGTTTCCAGAAAGCGATTGTCAGCACCAGCGCAAACATCAGCGGCGAACCCACTCCTCAGACATTCAACGCGATTAGCGACGAAATCAAGAATGCAGTTGATTATGTTGTCAAATACAACCGCCAATGCAAAGAAAAGCATAAGCCAAGCAGCATCATCAAGATGAGTGCCAACGGACAATTCACCATCATAAGAGAGTGAAAGGCAAAAAGTGAAGTTCAAAGAAGAGCAGAGAGTAAAAGAGAGTGAAAGATGAAGAGCAGAAGACAGAGGGGATAGGATTGAAAAAGAAATTTTCATATTTTGAAGAATTGCAGCGCATGAATATCACAGGAATAAGACGCAAGGAAATCAAGCTTTATCGAATCGTTACCGATTGGATTAAAGGTGAGCACACAGAAAAGCAAATCGTGCTGATGCTCAGTCTGATGGTAGGATTATGCACTGGTCTTACAGCCTTCGCGCTGAAGTTTCTGATTGAAGAAATCAAGCATCTCCTCACATCTGGATTCGAAGCAGAAGACACCAACCTGCTCTATCTCGTATTCCCCGCTATTGGCATCTTTCTGACCATGCTTTTCGTAACGTACATCGTCAGAGGCGACATCAGCCATGGCGTCACAAAAATACTGTATGCCATGTCGCGAGGTCGAAGCCGAATCAAATCACACAACCGCTGGTCCAGCATCATAGCCAGCGCCATCACCATCGGATTCGGAGGTTCGGTAGGAGCTGAGGCCCCAATCGTGCTGACAGGTGCAGCATGGGGTTCAGACTTTGGCAAACGCTTTCATCTGCCACCTAAAACCTTGATGCTGCTAGTGGGATGCGGTGCAGCAGGAGCCGTTTCTGGCATTTTCAAGGCTCCTATTGCAGGATTAGTCTTTGTGCTCGAAGTGCTGATGCTCGACCTTAGCTTCTCGTCCCTACTTCCGCTGCTGGTCACCAGCATCACCTCAGCCTGTGTCTCATACGCGTTCTACGGTACAGCGCCCCAGTTCGACTTCAACCTAAGCAAAACCTTCTCCATCGACATCATCCCTGGATGCCTGCTGTTGGGCGTAGCTTGCGGACTGGTCAGCCTCTACTTTACACGTGCCATGAACTGGTTTGAGAAAGTCTTTGGAGTACTGAAAAAGAAAAGATATAAATTCCTGCTCGGAGCAGTCGTATTAGGCCTGCTGATTTATTTCTTCCCAGCCATGTACGGAGAAGGATACGATGTTATCAACCAGCTGATTAACAATGCGTCGGCAAAAGAAATCATGCACAACACCCTTTTCTATGAGAACGACAGCAATCTGCTCATCTACCTTGGTTTAGTGCTGATTTTCAAGGTCTTTGCCACAACAGCCACAAATGGTGGCGGTGGATGCGGTGGAACATTTGCACCCAGCCTCTTCTTAGGGTGCATTGCAGGCTTCATCTTCGCCAACCTTTGGGACTTGGGGCTTGGACTCGCCGACAGCAGCACCTTCTACCTGTCACCCAAAAACTGCGGACTTTACGGGATGGCCGGACTCATGTCAGGTGTCATGCACGCTCCATTGACTGGCATCTTCCTCATAGCCGAGCTCACAGGCGGATATGACCTATTCGTTCCGCTCATGATTGTATCAGTCGTTTCCTATCTGACCATCAACATCTTCGAACCACACAGCATCTACGCCATGCGTCTGGCACGCCGCGGCCAGCTCATCACGCACAACAAAGACAATGCCATTTTGACGTTGCTAAATCTGGAGTCACTCATTGAAACTGACTACAAAACCGTCATGGCAGACATGCCTCTAAGCAAGTTCGTTGTAACCATTTCAAAGTCACACAGAAACATCTTCCCCGTCATCAACAAGAACGGGAAATTCACAGGAGTTGTTTCGCTCGATTCGGTAAGACTATATATGTTCCGTCCAGAGCTATACCACCAATATACAGTGGGTTCTTTCATGAAAGAGCCACCAGCCATCCTGACTGTCAACGACTCGCTAAAAGTAGCAGCAAAAAAGTTTGAAGACACAGGAGCCTGGAATCTTCCTGTAGTAGATAATAATAACATTTACATAGGTTTCATATCACGGTCAGGACTCTTCACCAGCTATCGCGAAACACTGATAAAATTCAGTCAAGAATAGGCGCAGCGCCAAAAGAGAAATGTGAGAAACGAAAAAGGATAAAAGGCAAAAGAGAAAAAAAAGATGATGACAAAAGAAAGTTTGAAAATCGTATATATGGGCACCCCCGATTTTGCGGTAGAAAGCCTGCGCGCACTCATCGAGGGAGGGTATAATGTTGTAGCAGTCATTACCATGCCCGACAAACCTATGGGCAGACACGGCAGCGTGTTGCAGCCAAGCCCAGTCAAGCAATACGCATTAGAGCAGGGACTGAAAATTCTCCAGCCAGCCAATCTCAAAGACCCAGACTTCATCGAAGAGCTCCGCAGCCTTCAGGCCGACCTCCAGATTGTTGTGGCATTCCGCATGCTGCCTGAAGTCGTCTGGAACATGCCGCCTCTCGGCACATTCAATGCCCATGCAAGCCTTTTGCCCAAATATCGCGGTGCCGCCCCCATCAACTGGGCAGTCATCAATGGCGACACTGAGACAGGAATCACAACCTTCTTCCTCAAACACGAGATTGACACAGGCGACATCATCCAGCAAGTACGAATCCCTATCGAAGAAACCGACAATGTAGAGATTGTTCACGACAAACTGATGCTGCTCAGTGGAAAACTGGTCACAGAAACCGTTGACAACATTATTGCAGGAACAGTCAAAGCCATCCCGCAAGACGAAATCAAAGACTGCGACCTGACACCTGCACCAAAAATCTTCCGCGACACTTGCCGCATCAACTGGAATCAGACCACCAAGAAAGTGTACGACTTCATCCGCGGATTGAGTCCCTACCCTGCAGCATGGACCACACTAAACGGAAAAGCAGTGAAAATCTATGAAGCGGAGAAAGTAGAGAACTCTTCCATACAAAAGCCTGGCACCATCCGAACAGACGGAAAAACAAATATGGAAATTGCAACAGCAGACGGATTCCTCAACGTCAAAACGCTGCAGTTGGAAGGCAAGAAAAAAATGCCAATTTCCGACTTGCTGCGAGGTTTCAAGTTGGAAGAAAACAATTTTTTTGTATAAAAACTTGCTTTTTTCAAATAAAAGATGTTACTTTGCAGCATCATAACAACATTATTTATATTATCAACCCCCAAAAAATCATTGCCTATAGAAGAGACATTACGCTAAACCAAAACATTAAGCATAATGAAAAAACTCAACGAACTTGCTGATGAACAGCTCGTTAGTTTATACACAGAAGGCAATGACTCTGCTTTTGACGCGCTTTTGAAACGATACGAAAGCAAAGTATTTTCTTATATTCTTTATTCCGTAAAAAATCAGGAATTAGCTGAAGACCTCTTTCAGGATGTCTTCATCAAGATGGTTGTACGCATCAAAAACAGGCAATATGCCGAGAACGGAAAGTTCTCATCATGGATGATGCGAATCGTACACAACCACCTCATCGACTATTATCGCACCTCGAATGCAGAGAAAACCATCTCCAACGATGCCACAGAAGTTGACCTGTTCAACAATGCCGATATTGCCATCAACGAAAATCGTGAACAGGAAATGATTGACCAGCAAACCCTAAAGGAAGTGAAAGAGCTGATAGCCCTGCTGCCAGACAGCCAGCGCGAGGTGCTCATGATGCGTGTGTATGACGAACTTTCCTTCAAAGAAATTGCAGAAAAGACCAATTGCAGCATCAACACAGCCCTTGGCCGCATGCGCTACGCCATCATCAACCTTCGCCACATGGCATTCAAGCGTGGCATCAGCTTGGCATCATAAAATCATAAATACACCTATACTAAGAGTGAGTTCGCTGAAATAGAAATTCAGCGAACTCACTCTCTTTCTATACCGTACCCCTCGGGTCCACCATGCCGCACCCCTCGGGTACGGTACATCGGACCCGAGGGGTACGCCAAACAAGCACTTCCCAGACGATAAATAAAAATGCATCAAAAAATCATCCTCCCAATCCCTGTAATCGACCGTGAAGCGGTCTGGTTAAAACTAATCCCGTCGCGGATGGATTAGCAAAATCCGAGTAATCCGTGAGAAAAATTAATTAAGCGTGTTTTTT
>CAJGCU010000002.1 GCA_904501945.1 uncultured Bacteroidaceae bacterium | reverse complement strand
TCAGCGTTCCTGGCCAATTCGTAAGCTTTTTCAATCTTTTGTTTGAGGGCAACTCCTCCTTCTTTTGCCTCGTAGCCTTCTCCTGCAGCAGTTTCTGTTTCCTCTATTTTAGTCAGAAGCGCAGCATATTCTTCCATCGATTCTAAAGCTGCCTTATCTGCCGTCTGCAATGTTTTCATCGCTTTTCGGAACTCTTCTTCTGTAGAGTTTGTGTTTAATTGCTTGGCATTGTCAAGTGCGTCCTTCAGTGCCGTAGTAGCAGTGTTAGACATCATGCAGTTTGCCGTTTCACGTCCTTCAATTTCGTCAATGATTTTTTCTACTTCTGCCAACATGTCTTCCGTACTCAATTCCCCGATTTGGTATAGGCGAAAATTGTCCACAGCAATCCAGTTTCCTGAAGCCTTATCAGCAATAAAGCCTATTTCCACATCTCCCGTAAGGTTAGTGAATGTGACAGTATAGTCATTTGGAGTGTAGATTGTTTCTTTCTCGTCACCCGCAAAAATATAGGCACCTGTATTCTTTTTAGAGGTAGATGACTGTGTGTAGTTCTGTGCTCCCGCAGTCAACTGATAAACACCCAGAGGGAGATTCGTGATGGTCTGCTTTGCATAGCCATTTCCAACAGCACCCGAACCAGTCCATTTCTCCAGATAGACGTTTCCTGCTTTTCTTTTGAATTCAGCATTTGTTTGAGTTGTCAGTTGCTCGCTTATCCATCCATTCGTGTTGTCCTCGAAACTTGGGTTCACGATATAAGAAGTCCTGTCAATCGGGTTCTCTTCTGGGGCTTGTTGGCTACTTGCTTGTGTACATAGACTTATAAATATCAGTATGTTAGTCAATAATGTCTTTTTCATCTTGTTGTTTTTAGGGATAATTATTTTATAGTTCAATAGCTGTTTCTAAAGCCAGTTTTATCATGTCAGTGAAAGATTTCTGTCTTTCTTCTGCTGAAAGTTCCACTTTGTCAACAAACGAGTCGCTGATGGTGAGCAGACAAGCAGCCCTTTTGCCCAGTGCATTGGCATTGTGGAACAGAGCAAAACTCTCCATCTCGACACAATCAGAACCAGTTCTCTTTGCTAAATCTTGCCATGATTCTTGTGAGGAATCTGAATAGAAAACGTCACTAGAATGCACTACGCTCATTTTGCATTCTATGTTCATCTTTTTTGCATTCTTTATAATAGCATCGTTCAGCTCTTTACAGGGTTCAATGCTGTGCGTTGTCACACCTCCTTGCCTTAAAGCAAATGTTGAGTCGCTATAGGCATATTTTGCCAATGTTACATCCATCACTTTCAGCCAGTCACGGTAGCTTCCAGCCGAACCAATGCGGATAATGTTTTCCACATGATAGAATTTGAACAGTTCATATGAGTATATACCAATGCTTGGCATTCCCATTCCGCTTGCCATTACGGATACTTCAATCCCTTTATATGAACCAGTGTATCCTAGCACATTGCGGACAGAAGTGACCAATTTAGGATTAGCCAAAAAATTTTCTGCAATAAATTGTGCTCTTAGGGGGTCTCCTGGCATTAGTACTGTTTTAGCAAAAGCTCCTTCAGGTGCTGAAATGTGAGGTGTAGGCATATATGTTTTTGAATTTAGTTTGTTACAAATAGTTATTTAACAAGAACCTTTTTGCTCGTGCCATTGGCTTGAACAATGTAGAATCCAGAAGTGAGGACAGTGTTGGATGGAAGTTTGCGGCCTGTGATGCTGTAGAGGTCGAACTGTGATGAGCCATTTACATAAATCTTACCATTGACAATTCGTATCTGAAGGGATGCATTGTCTCTGACATTGACATGGTTGATGTCTGTAGGCGCAGAACTTCCTTCTACATAGGTGGAAATAGCAATCCAACCAATTTGGTCGCGATATGCGCTGTATTTGTCGAGCCCGGAAGAAGAGGAAATTGTTTCTCCGTCAACCTCAATTTCGTGTTCAAGTATGCGCTTGATTTTCATGCCAGTAGTCCATGTTGTTCCGTTTTCGTCATCCTGTGTGATGTTTGTACGGCGAAGCATGCTTGCAACAGGATAGTTGTTGGTTTGGAGTGCCGCTAGTACGGTAGGCGAATATAATTTGAGGGGTTCCTCTGTGCCGTTTGCATAAAAGAAGTTATCGCGCATGGTGACTCCATAGATTGGATTGTCAGTTCCATGTCCTGCGGAAATGATAATTTCCTGTTCGCTGTCAACTGTTCCTATCCCAGGAGTGATGGCAAGATATTGTACGTTTTGAGCAATTGCAACTTTACGTGATGAGGCTTTTTCCGGATAGATGATGAACTTAAAGCCTGTGTTTGTGACATCGAAGACTCTTACGATAAGCGATGTCTTGCTGGTGCTAGATGTCGTGTAGCTAGGATTGCGTATTTCTGCAAAAACAACCGGTGTAATTCCTTCTGGGAATGGATTATGGAAAGTTACTTCTGTAATGTCGGTCCAAGGATTAGAGCTTGTGGCTTTGTTTGAAGTGACAATGCCAACTTCACAATCGAGCCCATCAAACTGGTGCAGTCCTTCTTGCAGAGCCAAGAAGGGAACTTCTTCAGTGTTGGAGAGATTGTTTTCTTTTGTTGTAGCCCATGGCATGAATTGATAAGTGAAGTTTGTTTTATTATTCTTCACGATAGTGCCAGCGTAGAATTTAGTGTTCTTGTTGGTCGCTGCGCCAGTAAATACACATGGAGTCTCGTTGAAAGTTCCTGAATAGTAGGTGGTTGTAGCGTCAGTGCTGCCCACTGTGAGTTTCCCGTATTGGAAACTGTCAGTTCCTTTAGAAGGAGCCACGTTGATGGTAACCTCTTCTGTTGTGATTCTTTTATTGTTGTGAGCAACTGCTTGGACACGATAAATATAGGCACCAGGCTCACCTACTGTGTCTGTATAGGCATAGGAAATACCTTCTGCGCTATTCTTGTCTTTTGGTGTGATAGTAGCAATGGTCTTGAAGAGAGTTTCTTCAGGAAGCTTACACTGCACATTGATGGTGCTAATCAAGTCACCGTTGGGGTCGGTCCACTTGAGCGCTACGGTTTCTTTTGAACGGTTGTAAGTGCTGCTCAGTTCTGACAGACCATCTAATCGTGTTTCTCTTGGAATAAACTCGTATGCAGCATTGTAGCCCAGTCCGACATCCATAGTTGCATAGTATTTACCCAATTCTGTTAAACCATTTTCGTAGATGTGTGCAGTTCTTTCACTGTTCCAGTAGGCATAACGTTCCACACATCCCATGTTGTTGAGAGTTCCCAAAATTTGCTTTGTCGTGTTGAGCACTTGCGAATTCGTCACACCATTGGCAAATGCGCCATTGTTGTTCCACGATGCACCCCATATCCATTCTGAAATCCAGATAGGGCGGTGCATATTGGGATACCAGTAGTCTTTCAGGTGATTGAAGTTCCCTTCAGGCCAATATCCGTGTGCGTCAACGATGTCACAGCGCCATCCGCGGGCATCAATTGAGTCGAGGAATGTTTTGATGAAGCCTGTTCCGTTCCAGTAGTCGCTACCGTCCCATGAGGCTGGAGAGCAGAGGCGCATGCCTGTACGCATCAGGTTCTGCCAGTTGTTAAGGATATCAGACAGTTCCTGGGGGTGGTCGTCGCTTGGGTTCTTTGGCTCGTTGTTGGCCTTCATGTGGCATGAACCAGAAACGCTGCCGCATGTAGCAGGAGATGGCCAGTCTTCATAGATGTGGTTCGGAACCCATTCAGTGTCAGGAAGATTACTTCCGTTTCCTTCTGCCCAGTCGTAGCACCAAGATGTGTTAAGTGCCTGATTTGCATCGTGGCCTCCATTGCTGGCAAGTCCAGCCTTGTGCGCATTATGCCATTTGAAAATTCGGTATGATGAAATGCGTTGGTCAAGAATAGAAGGCAGTGTCTTCACTTCAAGGTCTTCTTGGTCAGCAATGAAGCAGCGGCTGTATCCCCAGCCTCCAGTGCCGATGGCAAAGGTTACCATGTAGCCGCGTTTTAGTTTGAATGAGCGGATTTTGTTGTTGAGCAACGAAGTGTTCAATGTCTTCATGAAGCCGCCGCTGTGTCCCTCTGTATAGCTGTTGCACGATTCGCCCTCAAAATTCTGTTCAGTATAACAGGTCAAAGGAGAAATGTCTTTGGCGTAAGGGAAAACGATGGCGCCACGCCCATACATTTTCACTTGACAATTTTCGCCATCGACTGCCTTTTCGCCATTGATGAAGATGTATGGCATCCAGTTGCTGATGACCTTGCTGGGCTTAATCTGCGAGATAATCAGCACGGCGTGCTCCGTATTTACGATGTCCACATTTCCTACTGTGGCGAAAGGATTCTTCCCAGTTATGATATAGTCAACGTCTGCGGTAAGCTGTACAGGTTCAGTAACTTGCTCTACTGTAACCTTTTCGTTTGCTGCATTTGTCGCCATGCCGAAAGACAGGCATAAAATAGCGGTCAATAATTTGATGGTCATAGGTGTATATGTTTTATTTGTTCTCTTTCTATTTTGCTGTGTAGAAGTCTGTGATGCGTCGAATAGCTCTTGTACATACGGGGCAGAAATCTTCCACTTCGTTAATCTTCATTCGGCATTCTTGAGCAGGGCGGTAGCATCCTTTGCTCTGGTAGCCCGCTCCTTCAAACACACCTACAATTTGGGTACTCTTATTAAGAATCTCCATTGCCTTCTTGTCGTTTTTGTCCACAGTCTTGAAATTAGGCACCTTCGGATCGAGTGGAGTAGGGATTGGTTGTTTCTTTGGCATCATGTCAGCCCATTTTGAGCCAAAGTCCTTCAGCGTCGTGATATTAGGTTCCCATGGCTCAGTGTCAGCAGGATACCATTCGGAAGTTTGGTCGTCGTAGGCATACTCGTCGGCCAATCCACCGTACCCGTGTCCGAACTCATGCACAAGAACCTCCTTAAACGTAGGATGATTCGTTGTTGAAACCGTAATCTGATTGTAAATGCCACCACCGCCATAAGTGTCAGAATTGACCAGCACGATGATGTGCTCAAAAGGTACACCCGACAGCAGGTCGTAAATCTTGTGTATCTCTTGCGACATCAGATAACGGTCAGAATAGAACGTGTCATAATGGGTTCCGGCAGCTGTGTTGTGCCACACGTCACGGTGAGGGACTGTCGGTCCCGATTCCTGTGAAGGAGCTGCCACAGCCACCACGTTAAAGCGGTTCTTCAATGACTTGAATGGCTCTCTTTCGAAGAGTGCGTCAGTTGCACGTAGACAATCTTCGTAAAATTTCCCCATTTGTTCCTCGGCATATCCCTCAGCCACAATGGCCAAATCAATGCACTCTGTCAAGTTCACGCCTTTGAATGGGTCGTATTCTGTAGCCGTATAATTGCGTCCCTTGCCGTTTCTTGGTTCTTGATTGTCAATTTGCTGTGCCTCCTGAGGCGTCTGCTGTCCTTTCCAGATGTAGTGAAAAGGGATCCCGTTAGCTCCTATCTTGCGGATGAGAATGTCCTCGGGGCTCACCGTATGAGTCATTTCTGCGATGATATCCTGATGGTTATCCGTTAGCGTGATGGTCACGTCAATGTCCTTCTTTGGAAAAGGAATGTTATAAGAAGTCTCGAACGCCTTGTCCACCTTGTTTGCCTCTTCTTGCAGCAGCCATTCCTGGAAAAGGGTTGAGAAAGTTGTGACATAGATAACCTCCTGCGACGAGTGGTCTTTCACGGTCACCTGTCCATTTCCGTTTAGAAATTTCTCTGCCAGCCGGCTTTTGCGTCCAGCCCATATCTCTTGCTTCTTCATACCTTCCAGATAGATGTTTTGTTTTTTGCTGTTTCCCGCAAAGATGTAATCCAATCTGAGCGTAGCATCTTCAAAATAGTCATCAAAATTCTGTGCTTCCGCATGAGGGCAAGCAACGTAAATCATAGTGGTCAATAAGATTGTAGTAAGTTTTTTCATGATAAGTATATATGTTATTTTCCGAATTGCAAAGATACAAAAAAAAAATAATGTAAAAGAATTTTACATGTTTTTCTTCTACATTAATAATAGCAAAATAGTATAAGGGCCAAAATGGCAAAAAAAGCAAACAAAACTTGTCTTCTTTGTCTTTGAAGATTTTTTGATAATTAAGTTTTTTCTTCAGAAATAAAAGAGGTAGGGTGAATGCGGTGCTGTTGTTCGTCGTTGTTGTCTGCTATCTGTCGTCCATTGTCCGCCTCATCACATGGCTTAACTCATGTCCAATGGCCGAACGGAGCAATAATTCCTTAGTTTTTCCATTTCTCTTGTAGAAATTGCCCTGTATAACTATATGCACATCGGACGATGTCCTCTGGAGTGCCTGTCGCCACAATGTTACCGCCGGCTTGTCCACCTTCGGGACCAAGGTCGATGATGTGGTCAGCGCATTTGATAATGTCCATGTTGTGCTCGATGATGATGACGGTGTGTCCGCGCTGGATGAGGGCGTGGAAGGCATGGATCAGTTTCTGGATGTCGTGGAAATGCAGGCCTGTTGTCGGCTCATCAAAGATGAACATTGTGGGCTTGGCCTTTTCTTGGCTGAGGTAGTATGCCAGTTTGATGCGCTGGTTCTCTCCGCCTGACAGGGTAGAGGAGGTCTGTCCCAGTTTGATGTAGCCCAGTCCGACTTCTTGTAGAGGCATCAGCTTTTCCACAATTTTCTTCTGTTTGTGCTGAGTAAAGAACGTGATGGCCTGCATAATTGTCATGTCAAGCATTTCGTAGGCATTGACGCCTTCGTACCTCACTTCTAGAATTTCGTTCTTGAACCGCTTGCCATGACACTGCTCGCATTCCAATATGAGGTCATTCATGAACTGCATCTCAATTCTGACAGTTCCTTCACCTTTGCATTCTTCACATCTGCCTCCTTCTGCATTGAATGAGAAATTGGCGGGGGTATAGCCAAATTGTTTGGAAAGTTGCTGATTGGCAAATAGCTTGCGAATCTCGTCCCATGCGCCGATATAGGTCGCAGGGTTGGAACGAGATGATGTGCCGATGGGATTTTGGTTGATGAAGTCGATGTGCTTGATCATGTCAAGGTCGCCTTCTATGCTTGAGAATAGTCCAGGCTTTTCTGCTGTTTCGCCTAATTGTCGTTTCATGGCAAGATAGAGTATGTCTCTTACCAAAGTGGACTTTCCTGACCCTGACACTCCTGTTACGCAGGTCATGACATTCAGCGGGAATTTCACGTCTATTCCTTTGAGATTGTTGGCGCGTGCATTTTTCACATGGATGTAGTTGTTCCATGGGCGCCGGCTGGCAGGAATCTCGATGGTTTCTTTTCCTGTGAGATAATTTAGCGTGTGCGATATGCTGTTGAACCTGTCTTTTCCCAGGCTTGTTAATGGCGGTCCTGCATACATGATTTCTCCGCCCCATTGGCCTGCGTCGGGACCTATATCGATAATGTAGTCGGCAGCACGCATGATTTCTTCGTCGTGTTCCACTACAATTACGGTGTTGCCTAGTTGCTGTAGTTGTCTCAGTACGTGGATCAGTCGTTGCGTGTCGCGCGAATGCAAACCGATGCTCGGTTCGTCAAGAATGTACATGCTGCCTACCAACGATGAACCTAAACTGGTGGCAAGGTTGATGCGCTGACTCTCTCCTCCTGACAATGAATTGCTGAGACGTGACAAGGTGAGGTAGCTCAGCCCTACATCCATTAGGAACTTGAGTCTGCTTCTGATTTCTACTAATAGTCGTCCCGCTACTTTTTCTTCCTGTGCTGTCACTTTTAGCTTGCGAAAAAAATCATTTAATTCATTTATAGGTAGTTCGCAGAGTTCGGTGATGCTCATTCCGCCAATCTTGACATATTCTGCCTCTTTTTTCAATCTCTTGCCGTGGCACGTTGGACAGGACGTTTTTCCTCTGTAGCGTGCCAGCATGACTCGATATTGAATCTTGTACTGATTTTCTTTCAGCATGCGGAAAAATTCGTCAATGCAGATGGATATATTCCCCCATTCGTTTACTTCGGGTACACCATGCCACAGGAAGTCTTTTTCCTTGTCTGTCAACTGACTGTAAGGCGTGAAAATGGGAAATCCGTACCTCTCAGCGCTACGTACAAACTCTCTCTTCCATTCCGACATTTTGTCTCCTTTCCAACACACAACTGCACCATCATAAACGGATAGGTCAGGGTCTGGGATGACCATGCTTTCGTCGATGCCGATAATTTTTCCATATCCTTCACACTCGGGGCAAGCACCCACGGGAGAGTTGAATGAAAACATCTGGTCGGTGGGCTCTTCAAATGTGATACCGTCTGCTTCGAATTTCAACGAAAACTCCTCTGTTTTTCCATCCTCAAACTTTAAGATACATTTGCCGTCGCCTTCATACATGGCAGTGTTGGCAGAGTCTGCGAGGCGATTGATGGTTGTCTTCTCGTTGGAGATTTTTAGGCGGTCAATAACCAGTTTAATATCCTGACAGTATGGTGTGGATTCCATGGCCAGAAAATCGGTAATCCTCATGATTTCGCCATAGACTTCAATTCTTTGAAATCCAGTCTTGTAATTGATGTCCAATTGCTCTTTCAGCGACCGCTCGTTTCTAATGACTAGCGGTGTCAGTACTATCAGACGTTCACCTTCTTTGTGCTCCAGCATGCAACGAATGATGTCATCTGTTGTGTGTTTTTTTACCTCTTTCCCACTGGTAGGGGAGAATGTCCGTCCTATTCTGGCATATAGCATTCTCAGATAGTCATAAATCTCAGTGCTTGTGCCTACTGTTGAACGTGGGTTCCTGCTGCTCACTTTCTGTTCGATTGCAATAGCAGGTGAAATACCCTCGATGAAATCGCATTCGGGTTTTGCCATTCTGCCCAAGAACTGTCTTGCGTATGTTGACAGGCTTTCTACATATCTGCGTTGCCCTTCGGCATAAAGTGTGTCAAATGCCAGCGAAGATTTTCCGCTGCCTGATACACCTGTGATGACCACCAGCTTGTTGTGCGGAATCTTGACGTCAACACTTTTCAGGTTGTTCACTCTTGCTCCCCTTACGCTGATGTAATCTTTCAAATCTGCATATTTCTTTGTAATTCTTGTAGTCATGGTGGCAAAGTTAAGAAAAAAATGTGGGATGTGCGAATAAAAGAAGAGAAAGATAAGTTTGATGAAAAGAAAGCGCACCCCTCGGGTACGCCGTGATGGACCCGAGGGGTGCGAACTGCCGTACCCGAGGGGTACGCTTTTAATGTATAAGGATTAGGAGTTGCTCCAGTTATTTTTTTGCGGGCAAGAGTTGTGCCATTTGCTGAGCAACTTTTTGGGCTTCTTCAGCGGCAATGTTGGCAAAGTTTTCGGTGCTGTCAGCATAGATGATGGCGCGTGAAGAGTTGACGATGAGGCCGCAGTCGGGAGTCATACCGTACTTGCATACGTCCTCCAAGCTTCCGCCTTGCGCTCCGACACCTGGAACCAAAAGGAAATGGTTAGGGACAATCTTGCGAATGTCTTCAAACATCTGGCCTTGTGTGGCTCCTACAACATACATCATATTATCAGCGTTGCCCCATTCCAGGCTCTTGCGAAGTACTTTCTCGAAAAGGCGTTCACCTTTAGTGTCAGCCGTAAGCTGGAAATCGTGGCTTCCCTTGTTGGACGTGAGCGCCAAGAGAATCACCCATTTCCCTTCATACTGGAGGAATGGAGTCACGCTGTCCTCTCCCATGTATGGAGCAACAGTCAGCGAATCGATGTTCATCTCCTCAAAGAAAGTGCGTGCGTACATTGCACTGGTGTTGCCGATGTCGCCACGCTTAGCATCAGCGATGATGAAGTGCTGAGGGTAGTTCTCGTTGAGGTATGTGATAGTCTTCTCAAAAGAAATCCAGCCTTTTACCCCCATGCTTTCATAAAAAGCAAGATTGGGCTTGTAAGCTACGCAATAAGGTGCAGTAGCATCGATGATGGCTTTGTTGAAAGCGAAGATGGGGTCTTCTTCCTTCAGCAGATGCTGCGGTATTTTTTTGATGTCGGTGTCGAGCCCTACACAGAGGAATGTTTTTTTCTCGAAAATCTGGTCGATGAGTTCTTGTCGTGTCATGATGGATGTTTTATGTTTTCTTGGGTTGATATTTTAGTTGTTGGTTTAAAGTGTTTCTTTCCCAAAATGTACCGTCGGTATATCCCTGAATTTCTGTATCTTTTTCGGCTAAGAAGAGACGTTTTTCGGCCCAGCAGCAATATTCGGTGTTTATCTCTATACCGCAGTATCGGCGTTTGAGTTTTTTAGCTACAACGCAACTTGTTCCGCTTCCGAGGAATGGGTCAAAAATAATGTCATTCTCTTTTGACGAAGCAAGGATTAATTTTGCATATAGCTTTTCAGGCTTCTGGGTTGGATGCTCTGTGTTTTCTGGCATGGACCAGAAGGGGATGCTGATGTCGTCCCAAAAATTGGAAGGATAAGTTGTCCTGAATTTGCCGTGGGGCGTATCTTCCCAGTCCTTGGGCTGGTTGTCTGTCTTGTATGGCGCTATGACTTTACGCCGCTGCTTGACATTTTCTACGTTGAAATAGTAGTGTTTGGGATCTTTGACGGCAAACCAGATGTCTTCCATCCCGTTTTTCCAGTTGTTGATGGCACCTCGTCCTTTTTCGCGTTGCCATGTAATGCGGTTGATGATGTGAAGATGCTCGGAGAGCACTTGCTGCAGAGCAGAGGTGCTTCGCCAATCACCGCAAAGATAGAGGGAACCTGTTGGCTTGAGCTTTGCCACAACATCAGGCATCCATTCTCTCAGGTAGTCAGTATATGCTTGCTCTGTTCTGGAAGAGAAGGTCGTGCCGTGAAAGTCTTTCGTGAGGTTGTAGGGCGGGTCGATAATAATAAGGTCGGCTGAAAGGTCGGGCACGAAGGGCAATGCTTTTTTGAGATCTGCATTGATGACTTTGTTGATAGTGTCTATGCCAATGGAAAGGTCTGATTCAGATAGCAGGCGAGCCTTGTAATCGGCTCGCTCTTTTTCTGTCAGAGTCAGGGTGCGATTCCGTGGTGCCTTTGCCATGGTTATGTGTCTTCTTAAAGTTCAGCTTCCTTCATTCTTTCCGCATTTTCAGCTACGATAAGATGGTCGATGCAATCTTGTATGTCGCCATCCATGAATGCAGCGAGATTGTAGATGGTGTAGTTGATACGGTGATCTGTGATACGTCCCTGAGGATAGTTGTATGTGCGGATTTTTGCAGAACGGTCACCAGTAGAGACGAGAGTCTTGCGTCGTGAAGCGATGTCGTCAATATACTTTTGATGTTCGCGGTCATAAATATAGGTACGCAAACGCGCGAGAGCACGTTCCTTATTTTTTGGCTGGTCACGTGTTTCTGTACACTCAACGAGTATTTCTTCCGTTTCGCCTGTGTTAGGGTTCTTCCACATGTAACGAGCACGGACACCTGATTCGACCTTGTTTACGTTTTGTCCTCCAGCACCCGAGCTACGGAATGTGTCCCATTTGATTTCTCCTTCATTGATTTGTACATCAAAAGGTTCTGCTTCAGGCAATACTGCTACGGTTGCCGCAGAGGTGTGTACTCGTCCTTGTGTTTCTGTGGCAGGCACACGCTGTACGCGGTGTACTCCTGATTCATATTTCATGGTACCATAGACGTTTTCGCCGGTGACATTGGCGATGATTTCCTTGTAGCCGCCTACTGCGCCTTCTGACATGGATGAGACAATCAGATGCCAGCCTTTTATTTCGCAATATTTTGTGTACATGCGGAAAAGGTCTCCTGCGAAAAGGGCAGCCTCGTCACCGCCTGTTCCACCGCGAATTTCAAGGGTTACATTTTTGCTGTCTTCAGGGTCGGCAGGGATGAGCAGAAGCTTTATTTCCTCCTCTAATTCGGGGATACGCTTTTCGTTGACAGCGATTTCTTCCCGGGCCATTTCTTTCATGTCAGGATCATCTTCGATGGTCAACAGTTCTTTCGCCTCTTCCAGTCCCTTTATGGCATGGATGTAATCCTTGCGGGCATTCATGATGTCCTCAAGGTTTTTGTATTCCTTTGTCAGCTGAACATATCGTTTTTGATCTGCGATGACGTTGGGGTCGGTGATGAGGGTTGACACCTCCTCGAATCGAGGCACCAGCCCTTCTAATTTTTCCAATATATCCATTAGTAGTTGAACTCTCCAAATTCAGATTTAATAGTGAGCGATTTCTTGCCCTCTTCAATTCGTCCAACAATCTGAGCGTCAATGTTGAAGGATTTGCTAATCGCAATAACTTTTTCTGCATGTTCTGGTGAGAGATATACCTCGAGTCTGTGACCCATATTAAATACTTTATACATCTCAGCCCAGTCTGTTCCTGATTCTTTGGCAATAGCTTTGAAGAGTGGAGGGACAGGGAACATATTGTCTTTGATGACGCGGCAGTTGTCATTCACAAAATGAAGTACTTTTGTTTGTGCACCGCCAGTACAGTG
This sequence comes from uncultured Bacteroidaceae bacterium, assembly GCA_904501945.1. Classification (GTDB taxonomy): domain Bacteria; phylum Bacteroidota; class Bacteroidia; order Bacteroidales; family Bacteroidaceae; genus Minthosoma. Next base: position 46,574 of record CAJGCU010000002.1, on the reverse strand, counting down.
TACCATGCCGTGGATGTCGGAACGCATTTCATCAAGCAGTTTTTTTACTACAGGAGCATATGTGCGTGTTGGTGAAAGGACAAGCTTTCCTGCATTGATAGGTGCGTCTTCTACGGAATCAGTCAGTTTGTAAGAGCCAGAATAAACAAGTTCGTTTGGTACAGCCTTGTCGAATGATTCTGGATATTTTTCGGCAAGATATTTCGCAAATACGTCATGGCGTGCAGAAGTCAATCCATTGCTACCCATTCCGCCGTTGTATTCTTTTTCATAAGTTGCTTGTCCGCAAGATGATAGCCCAACAATAACATCGCCAGGTCGGATGTTGGCATTGTCAATGACATCGCTGCGTTTCATACGGCAAGTAACGGTGCTGTCAACGATGATAGTACGCACGAGGTCTCCTACGTCTGCGGTTTCACCTCCTGTTGCGTAGATGCCGATTCCCATGTTGCGCATTTCGGAAAGCAATTCGTCTGTTCCATTAATGATGGCTGAAATTACCTCGCCGGGGATGAGCATCTTGTTGCGTCCAATTGTACTGGAAACCAAAATGTTGTCCACTGCGCCAACACAAAGTAGGTCATCAGTGTTCATGATGAGTGCGTCCTGAGCAATTCCCTTCCAGACGGAAAAGTCGCCAGTTTCTTTCCAGTACATATATGCAAGACTGGACTTAGTGCCTGCTCCGTCAGCATGCATAATGTTACAGTATTCGGGATCTCCTCCTAAAATGTCTGGAATGATTTTACAGAAGGCTTGTGGAAATATGCCCTTGTCTATGTTCTTAATGGCGTTATGCACGTCTTCTTTTGCGGCACTTACACCACGCATCATGTATCTCTGCTTGTTGTCTATAGCCATTTGGATTACTTTTTTTAGTCGTTTTCTACTTTTTTATGATGCAAAGGTAATGAAAATTTAGGATAAATTGCCGTTATGTCGAATTTCTTTCTTAAATTTGCAATCTATTATACTGTTAAAATGTAATAAAATGGTATTTACAGCACAACAAATAGCAGGTTATACTGGTGGAACTGTTGATGGAGACCCTAATGCGACTATCAGCACTTTCGCTAAGATTGAAGAGGGAACAGAAGGTGCCCTTTCTTTTCTGGCCAACCCCCAATACGAACAATATATTTATGAGACGAAGTCAAGTGTCGTGCTCGTTAATAAAGATTTTCAACCTTCGCAGGAAGTAAGTGCCACTTTGGTACGAGTGGAAAATGCATACGAATCTGTAGCAAAATTGTTGCAGCTTTATCAGAGTATGCAGCAGAAGCGTGTTGGCATCGATTCGCTGGCGTTTATTGATCCCTCTGCAAAAATTGGCGAAAATTGTTATATTGGTCCTTTTGTGGCAATTGCGGAAGGCGTGGAAATAGGCGATGGCGTTGTGTTGCATCCACACGTTACAATTGGCCGTAGTGCGAAAGTAGGCAGCAATACGGAAATATATAGTAACGCTGTGATTTATCACGATTGTGTTGTTGGTGAGAACTGCATCCTTCATGCAGGATGTGTCATTGGTGCAGATGGATTTGGATTCGCACCAACTCCTGATGGATATGATAAGATTCCTCAGATTGGCAACGTGGTTGTTGAGGATAATGTGGAAATTGGAGCAAATACATGCATAGACCGTTCAACAATGGGAAGCACCATTATCCGTCAAGGTGTGAAGTTGGATAATCTTGTACAGATTGCCCATAATGTGGAAGTAGGACAGAATACTGTGATGTCAGCACAAGTTGGCGTGGCTGGTAGCTCTAAAGTTGGCGAATGGTGTATGTTTGCAGGACAAGTAGGAATTGCAGGTCATTTAAAAGTGGGCGATCGCACGATAATGGGAGCGCAGGCAGGTTTGGCAGGCGGTAATCTTGCTCGTAAAGGTGGTGCAACTCTCATGGGATATCCTGCAATTGAACATAAGAAATTTGCTAAAAATATGGCAGCTCTTAATTCATTACCGGAATTGCTGAAAGAGGTTGCAGCATTGAAGAAAGAAATAGAAGAACTTAAAAAATAAATAAATATAAGTAATAAGCGGACAAGAAACTTTTAACATTAAGTAATGGACGTTATTAGTTTGAATGTCGTTATTGTTATTTGACTCATTAATATGCAGAAGCAACAAACTATAAAAGAGGCTTTTACTCTTAAAGGAAAGGGATTGCATACTGGACAGGTTATTACCGCTGTTTTCAATCCAGCAGAAGAGAACTACGGATATAAGATTCAAAGAACTGATATGGAAGGCCAGCCAATTATTGACTGTAATGCTGATTTGGTGGGTGATACTCAGCGTGGAACTGTTCTGGTGAAGAATGATATAAAAATCAGTACAATAGAGCATGCTATGGCAGCTCTTTATGCAAGTGGAATAGATAATTGCCTGATACAGTTGGATGGTCCTGAAATGCCAATTCTTGATGGTAGTGCTATGCCTTTTATCGAAGAGATACAAAGGGTTGGACTTTTGGAACAGAATGTAAAGAAGGACTATTATGTGGTAAAACAGAAGATGGAAGTGAAAGGCGAGAATGGAGAGCATTTGATTCTCTTGCCAGACGAACGCTTCTGTGTAAATGCTCAGATTGCTTTTGATTCGAAAATATTGGACAATCAGTTTGCAAATCTTGAAGATATGGCAGATTTTCCTGCAGAAGTAGCTTCTGCACGTACGTTTGTCTTTGTTCGTGAAATAGAGCCTTTGTTGAATTTGGGTCTGATCAAGGGGGGTGACCTTGATAATGCAATTGTTATTTATGAGAAAGAGTTGCCACAAGACCGTTATGATAAACTTGCTGACACGCTTGGAATTCCTCACATGGATGCTACCAAGCTTGGCTACATTAATCATAAGCCATTAGCATGGAGCAATGAAACTGCTCGTCATAAACTGCTTGATGTGATAGGCGATTTAGCACTTGTGGGCAAACCTATTAAAGGGCGTGTTATAGCTACTAAGCCAGGACATACAATCAATAATAAGTTTGCACGTACTATCAAGAAAGATATCAAGAAGCATGAAGTACAGTGTCCTGTATATGATCCTAATGAAACGCCATTGATGGATGTGAACAAGATTCGCAGCCTTCTCCCTCATCGCTATCCGATGCAACTGGTTGATAAGGTAATAGCTGTAGATGATACTGAAATTGTAGCAGTTAAGAATGTGACCAGCAATGAACCGTTCTTTACAGGACATTTCCCTCAGGAACCTGTGATGCCGGGTGTTCTTGTTGTTGAAGCAATGGCGCAGGCTGGTGGTTTGCTAGTATTGAATAACGTGGAAGAGCCAGAACGTTGGTCCACATATTTTATGAAGATAGACAATGTAAAATTCCGCCGTAAAGTGGTTCCAGGCGATACACTTATATTTAAAGTAAAGATGACAGCACCGTTACGTCGTGGTATCGCTTCTATGGCAGGTCTTGTGTTTGTCGGAGAAAATATAGCGGCAGAAGCGGAATTTACAGCTCAAATTGTGAAAAATAAATAATGATAGTTAACTTTTAATACCTGAAGATATGTCGAAAATTAGTCCTTTAGCATTTATCGACCCAGAAGCTAAAATAGGTGAGAATTGTGAGATTGGCCCATTCTGCTTCATCGACAAGAATGTGATAATTGGTGATAACAATGTACTGATGAATAGCGTGACTTTGTTGTCGGGCACTCGTATGGGCAATGGCAATACGCTTTTCCCTGGTGCAGTGATAGCTGCGGTTCCTCAGGACCTAAAGTTTAAGGGCGAAGACACTACAGTTGAGATTGGCGATAATAATAAAATTCGTGAGAATGTAACTATTCACCGTGGAACGGCCAGCAAGGGAAAGACTGTTGTTGGAAGCAACAACCTGATTATGGAGAACGCTCATATTGCTCATGACTGTGAGTTCGGAAGTGGCATTATTATGGGTAATTCTACGAAGTTGGCAGGTGAAGTAATTGTTGACGACAACGCAATTATTTCTGCAGTAGTGCTGGTTCATCAATTCTGCCGTATTGGTGGCTATGTAATGGTGCAGGGAGGTACACGTACCAGCAAGGACATCCCTCCTTTTGTAATGGCAGGCCGTGAACCTGTAGCATATGCGGGATTGAATATTATTGGCTTGCGCCGTCGTGGTTTCAGTCGTGAAGTCATTGATAATATCACACATGCTTATCGTCTGATTTATCAGTGTAATTTGACTGTTAATGAGGCCATAGAAGCAATCAAGAGAGAAGTTCCGATGAGTAAGGAGATAGAATACATCGTTGAATTCGTCTCTAATTCGGAGAGAGGTATTATCAGGTAAAAAATATGATATACAGATTCACCATTATTTCAGATGAAGCGGAAGGCTTCATGCGTGAAATTAAGATAGATGCTGATGCAAAGTTTTTAGAATTGCATCAGTTGATTCTCGATTCATGTGGCTATGAAGACAATCAGTTGACGTCTTTTATCATCTGTGAAAATGGTTGGGAAAAGGGTCAGGAAATCACGCTCGAAGAGATGGACACGGATGCTGATGAGGATTGTTTCATTATGGCGGAAACAGAATTGAGCGAGTTCCTTGAAGATGAGAAACAGCATCTTCTTTACACTTTTGACCCTCTTGCCGACCGCGTTTTCTTTATTGAATTGTCTGAAATCATAACAGGCAAGAACCTTCCTGTGGGCAAGGTTACTCGTTCCATAGGCGATGCTCCTGTACAAATCTTAGATTTTGATGAGATGTTTGCTCGCAATCCGATAGGCTCCGATTCCTTGCTCATGGACGATGACGGGATGTTCGGAGATGAAATTGATGCTGGCGAAATAGATCTTGAAGGATTTGATATCAGCGACGAATTTTAATTGATTTTGTATGTATCATTTATAATAGAAGGCCAGTGCCAATAAGTTATTATAAATGATACATTTCATTTGTTATAATAGTTCCATTTGTTTTCTTGCAATTGTAGTGTGTAATGAAAAATCTTCTTGTACTTCTTGGCCCGACGGGAGTTGGTAAAACAGCATTGAGTTTGCAGTTGGCAGAGTATTTGGATTGCCCTATTATCAATGCCGACTCTCGTCAAATCTACAAGGGGATAAAGATTGGAACAGCTGCTCCTGCTGCGGAGGAACTTGCTCGGGTTAAGCACTATTTTGTTCACACCCTTGAATTAGACGAATATTATAGTGCTGCAGAATATGAGAAGGATGTCTTGAATTTGTTGTCAGAGCTTTTCCAAAAACATGATACCGTGATTCTTTCTGGTGGCAGCATGATGTATATTGATGCCGTCACCAAAGGCATAGATGATATTCCTACGGTGGATGATGACACTCGTGAGATGATGGCACTGCGTTTCGAGGCGGAAGGGTTAGAGCCTTTATTGAAGGAACTGAAGCTTTTAGACCCTCAGTATTACGAAATCGTAGACAAGCGCAATCATAAGCGAGTGATTCATGCCTTGGAAATCTGTTACATGACAGGGAAGAGTTATACCTCTTTCCGTACCAATGCTTGCAAGGAACGCCCTTTCCGAACCGTAAAGTTCGGATTGACTCGTGATCGTGAAAACTTGTTCATGCGCATCAATGAACGAGTAGAAAAGATGATGTGTGATGGTTTTTTGGACGAGGCGAAAAAGGTCTATCCGTTGCGTCATCTGAATGCTCTTAATACAGTTGGTTATAAAGAACTTTTTCGTGTCATAGATGGCGACTGGGAATTGCCGATGGCTGTGGAACGCATAAAAAAGAATACACGAGTGTATGCTAAAAAACAGCTTACGTGGTACAAACATGATGCCGATATCCATTGGCTGGATGCCGATAGGATAACTGTCCATGATATGCTTCAGCGAATAGAGTCAGAGTTGATGACGAACAAATCAGTTCGTTAAGTCTGCGTGAATTTCCTTTTGCGGGTTGCTGACTCACGTTAAATCCGTAATTTTATTCAGGCAACTTTTCCGGAGAAGGGAAATGCTTCAGAACTAACCTTGGTTTTTAGTTGTTCCAGAAGTCCCACGAAGCAAGAGCCTGAAGGTGCAGCATTTCCAGACCATTTTTCACCGTGGCTCCTTGAATGGCTCCTTTTTTCAGGAAAAGAGTTTCTTCTGGGTTATATACAAGGTCGTAAAGAAGATGAGCCTCGTTCATCGCTTCGTAAGGCAAGGCCGGACATTCGTCAATGTGTGGAAACATTCCAGAAGGCGTGCAGTTCACAATCACTTCATATTCTTTCAGGAGCGATGACGTAATGTCCTCATACGTTATCATGCCTTCGCGGCTTTGGCGGCTCACGAACATCGTCTCTATTTCAAGTTTCTTAGTCAGTCCGTAATGGATGGCTTTTGATGCTCCACCTGTACCAAGAATCAAGGCTTTTTTGTGGTGAGGCTTCAAGAGCGGCTTGATGCTATTGACAAATCCGATGACATCGCTGTTGTAACCTGTGAGTTTTCGGCAGGCATCAATTTTCACCACATTCACAGCTCCAATCGCTTGAGCTTCTGGACTTATCTCATCCAGATATAGCATGACTTGCTGCTTGTAGGGGATGGTGACGTTCAGTCCTTGCAGGCAGGGATTTTCCTTAATGATGTCGGGGAACATCTCGATGGATGGAATCTCGAAATTCAGATATAGGGCATCGTGTCCTTCACTTGCAAATTTCTTTGTGAAGAAGTGTCGGGAGAAAGAATGCCCGAGCGGATAGCCAACCAGTCCGTAAGTGGTCATTTTGTTGCTGTGTAAAGGATGCACATGCCGAAGGCAAGTCGTCTGTAGTTAACGTTCTGGAATCCTGCTTGCTGAATGATACCTTGCATACGTTCCGCTTGCGGTACGGCATCCATGGTTTCTGGCAGGTAAGAGTAGGCAGTCTTGTCTTTAGAGAACAGCATTCCCAGCGTAGGCATCACCACCTTCTTATAGAGGTAGAAGAGTTGCTTCATGGGAAAGGAAACGGGCGTGCAGAGATCTACAACGGCCAGATGCCCGTTGTCAGCCAATACGCGGTGCATCTCTTTCAGACATTCGTCAAGATTTTGGAAATTGCGAAGGGCAAAAGCCGAGATGACGGCATTGAACGAGTTTGCAGCAAAGGACATCTTAGCACAGTCCTCATTTCGAAATGTAATCAGGTCGGCGAGTCCGAGCCGTTTCACCTTCTCCTTTCCGATGGCCATCATCCCTTCGCTGATGTCACATCCCACCACCTTCGTAGGATGCAGTTCTTGTGCAGCAAGGATAGCAAAGTCGCCAGTGCCTGTGGCAATGTCGAGGACGCTATCCGTGCTTTGCCTGTTATTGAGCAGAAAGTTAATGGCTGCCTTGCGCCAGCAGCGGTCAACGCCAAAACTTAGCGTATGGTTCAACGTGTCATACGAGTGGGCGATATTGTTAAACATCTGCTCCACCTGTTCACGCTTGGTGCCCTTTTCGCCATAAGGCTTTATCTGCTCTTGCTTGTACATAAAGATGAGTTAATAGTGAAAAGTGAAGAGTGAGAAATCTAAGTTACCAGCTATCCGGATGTCAAGTAATATGGATTTTTCACTTTAGTTTTTTTACTTTTCGCTTTTTACTTTGAAAGATATTCCAATACGTTCTTTTCGATACGCTTTGCAATGTCCTCGTCGCTCTCTTCCTTCACGAACTTTTCGCCAATGATGTGCTCATACAGCTCAATGTAACGGTCAGACACCGATTCGGCATACTCGTCAGTGATTTCTGGCATCACCTGTCCTGGCTGGTTCATGAAATTGTGGTCAATAAGCCACTGGCGTACAAACTCTTTTGAGAGCTGTTTCTGAGGCTCGCCTTTCTCGAATTTATCCTCGTAGCCTTCAGCGTAGAAGTAGCGGCTGGAGTCTGGTGTATGCACCTCGTCAATGAGGTAAACCTTGCCGTCGCGCTTCCCGAACTCATACTTTGTGTCAACGAGAATCAATCCTTTCTCGGCAGCCATCTTTGTGCCCAGTTCGAAGAGTGCGTAGGTGTATTTCTCCATTACCTCGTAGTCTTCTTTGCTTACCAGTCCCTGAGCAATGATTTCTTCCTTCGAGATGTTCTCGTCGTGACCTTCGTCGGCTTTAGTGGTAGGCGTGATGATAGGCTTGTCAAATTTTTGGTTCTCCTTCATGCCTTCAGGTAGCGTGATGCCACACAGCGTACGGTTGCCAGCCTTGTATTCGCGCCATGCAGAGCCTGTCAGATAGCCGCGAATAATCATTTCTACGCGGAATCCTTCGCACTTTAGTCCCACAGTCACCATAGGGTCTGGTGTGGCCAGTTTCCAATTAGGCACGATATCGGCTGAAGCATCAAGGAATTTTGCTGCAATCTGGTTGAGCACCTGTCCCTTGAATGGGATGCCCTTAGGCAGTACTACGTCGAATGCAGAGATACGGTCGGATGCTACCATCACCATCAGGTCGTCGTTGATGTTATACACGTCACGAACCTTGCCGTGATACACTTCCTTCTGTCCAGGGAAGTTGAAGTCTGTTCTTGTTAAAGCTTTCATATTATTATAAAGTTTTGCAGTTGTACGGTTTTGTGGTTATGCGGTTGTCTGTTGTCCGCTTTCCGTTGTCCGTTGTCTGTTCTCATTAAACAGCGGATACTTGTTTGCGCTTTCATACTTGTGGTATGCGTTCACGATTCTTGTCACCAGCTTGTGACGCACAATGTCCTTTTCGTCCATCTCCACAAACGCAATTCCCTTTACGCTTTCCAGCACCTCCTTCGCTTCCTTCAGGCCGCTCTTTATGTTGCGCGGCAAGTCAATCTGCGTCAGATCGCCAGTGATAATCATCTTCGTGTTTTGACCCATGCGTGTGAGAAACATTTTGATTTGCTGCGTGGTCGTGTTCTGCGCCTCGTCGAGGATGACTACCGCATCGTTCAGTGTGCGTCCTCTCATGAATGCCAGCGGAGCAATCTGAATTACATTCTGCTCCATATATTCTGTCAGCTTTTGTGCTGGAATCATGTCTTGCAGGGTGTCATAGAGTGGTTGCAGGTAGGGGTCAATCTTCTCCTTCATGTCTCCAGGCAGGAATCCCAGTTTCTCGCCAGCTTCTACGGCGGGACGGCTCAGTATGATTTTCCTGATTTCTTTGTTTTTCAATGCTCTCACCGCCAGAGCAATCGACACGTACGTCTTTCCCGATCCAGCAGGGCCAATGGCAAACAGCATGTCATTCTCGTTGTAAGCATCCACCAGCAGCTTTTGGTTTTCCGAACGAGCGGAAATTGCCTTGCCTGTCACGCTGTAGCAGATGGCATTCCCTTCGCCAGCGTGATTGCATGGATTCTCGCCCTTGACAATTTGCAGAATGATTTCCTCATTCAGCGAATTGTACTTTGCGCAATGCTCCTGCATCTTTGCCACATTCTCTTCAAACGCGCACATCTCTTCTTCATCGCCCATCACCTTGATGATGTTCCCTCTCGCCACAATCCTCAGTTTGGGATACAGCGCCTTAATCATCTGCAAATGCAAATTCTGCACTCCGTAAAACGTAACGAGGTCAATATCCTCCAGAACAATATGTTTTTCTATCATGATGCAAAGTTAAAAAAAAAGAACGAAAGATTTTCACTTTTCGTTGGCAAAATTCACACTTTTGTATGCTTGCAGTACGGACGGCAGACGATGGGCTGCGGACAACGGGCAACAGACAACCGAAAAACCGTAAATTTTAAGGGCCTTATTTTGTTTTTTGATAAATTTATTCTCGATGCGTATTCTGATGAGACAAAGTAAATGTTAGTTCGATATAAGAAGTTACGTAATCTTTAATATATGACTTAAGGCTGAAGAAAACCCAAATTACAACAAGCTCGTCCCCATTCGGACATTCTCAAAATTCGTCCCATTTTCACTCCGCCCACAACATCAAAAGGGGTGAGAGTCTCACCCCTTTTGAGGTACAACATGAGGCGTCGAACAGGTGTCTGTCTAAGGGTAAAAAACGTGCGTATAATAACTTTCCTATAACTCCGAGGAAAAACAAAATATTTTTAATCGAATCACGTTTAGAGTTGAGGCCGAGAGGTGTTTTATGTGGGGACTGCGCATGGCTATCCAGTTGTAATGGCGTCACATGTTATGGTTCATCATCCGATAGTTTGCCATTTCTTCGTATTTTGTGCCGGGGCGGCCATAATTGGCATAGGGATAGATGCTGATCCCGCCGCGAGGCGTGAAGATGCCTGTGACTTCTATGTATTTGGGATTCATTAAGCGGACGAGGTCTTTCATGATGGTGTTGACACAGTCCTCGTGGAAGTCTCCGTGATTGCGGAAGGAGAAGAGATAGAGCTTGAGTGACTTGCTCTCAACCATGCGTTGGTCGGGCAGGTAGGATATGCGTATCTCTGCAAAGTCGGGTTGCCCTGTGATGGGGCAGAGAGATGTGAATTCGGGGCAGTTAAACTGTACCCAGTAGTCGTTCTCTGGGTGCTTGTTCTGAAAGGTTTCCAGAACTTCAGGTGCATAATCTTGGCGATAGGAGGTGGTGCGGCCGAGTGCAGAGAGGCCTTCAGTGTCTCGCTGGTTTGTCATTTGCTTATATGTCTTTGATGTTAAATGCGTTGTAGCTTATTTTTTCGTCATATACGTCAATATTTTCTATGTTCTTTACATATTGTACGATGCGGATGGTAAGTGGTAGAGCGATGATTTCGTAGAGAGTCTTAGCTATGACTTGTGTAATCATGAGGCCGAGCATAATGTTGAGCGTGAGAACTGGCGCGCCTTGGAACAGGAGCGGAAAGAGGTAGAATGCCAGCGGAAAGAAAATGATGGAGTCGGCACTTTCGCCAATGATGGTGGAGAGGATGGCTCGCAGGGAGAAGTGGTAGGTGAAGTTGCCTTTGTTGCGGTGGCGCATTTTCATTTTGCTCATGATGAGCGCATTGAGAAAAGAGCCGACAATGAAGGCTATGAGGCTTGCCGCGACAATTTGTGGGGCAAAGGCGAACACTTGTTTGAAGGCAACATCGGCTCCTGGCTGGATGGGAGGCAGGGCACACGCGATGCCTCCGAGGGCCATGACGAAGAAGTTCATGGCGAAGCCTACCCAAATGATAAGTCTGGCTTTGCGGTAGCCCCACACTTCGGCTATGACGTCGTTGAGGATGTAGGAGATGGGAAAGACGATGAAACCACACGTCAGGGAAAAGGAATCCCATACTTTGAATACTTTGGTTTCAAGGAGATTGGCTGTCACGAGACAGATACAGAAGAGGATTCCTGCCAGCATGAAGGAAACACTCACTTGCTTTTGGGCATTTTTCATTTGCTCTTGTTTTTTACGAGGTTTGTCAAGCACTCGCTGGTTTTTAACGTGGTAATCTGGTACACGCCTGTTTTTTTACGAGGTAATCAGGCACTCGGAATGCAGCCGTGGCTCATTTCTTTTGGTTTGCCTTGGCAATCTGACTGCAAAGTTAAGAAAAAGGGTGGAGGTGTAGAATAAAAAAGGAAGAAAAGTTTTGTTTCTTCTTTAATTATGGCTATCTTTGCATTATTCTGATAGGCAAGCAGGGGTCCGCATGGATGTCCTGGTTCGCATTTCGAAATAGAATGAATTAAAAACGAAAGATATGAATGATGTGATTAAGAAGGGTGTGGACTGCTTTGTTGTGTATGCCGATGCTGAAACTACGCTGGTAACGCTGAAGCAGTTGAAGGCCGAACCGTTGGTGAACAGGATTTTTGTGCTGATGAAGGGTGAGGAAGAGTGTCCGTTTATAGGTTGCGATGTCATCCGCATTAGCAGTATGGGCAATTCGGATACAATCAGGCAGATTGCCGCTGCGGTTGAAGCGCCTTATGCGTTGGTGTGCTTTTTGCCAGTGAAGATAACGTTGGGCTATCAGGCCATAAGACGAATGGTGTCGGTGTCGGAGAGTGTTGCCCCTGCGGCTGTCTATGCGGACCGCTATCAAGTAAAGAATGGACAGAAGGTTCCTACGCCAACAATGGACTTTTACTATGGCAGTGTGCGCGATGACTTTGACTTTGGCCCAGTCTCGCTGTTCAGTTCTTCGACTCTCAAAATGTATGTGGAGGAGTATCCTGATGCGGCCTACCAGTATTCGTGCTGGTATGACTTGCATCTGTTCTACTTGCGCAGGAAGCGTTTGGCGTCTATCTTCCATGTGCGTGAATACCTCTATACGGAAGAGGCTGTGGATTTGAGAAAGAGCGGAGAAAAGCAGTTTGATTATGTTGACCCTCGCAATAGGGCAGTGCAAATAGAGCGTGAGCAAGTATTTACAAGTCACTTGAAGCATATCGGCGCATATATTGATCCGGACAGTATTGTGGAGGTGTCGGTAGAGAAGCACTCGTTCGATAAGGAGGCGTCGGTCATCATTCCTGTGCGTAATCGCGTGAAGACGATAGAGGATGCCATCAGGAGCGCGCTGTCGCAGAAGACATCGTTTGAGTTTAATGTGCTGGTAGTGGACAATCATTCTACAGACGGTACAAGTGAGGTGATTGCCAAGATGGCCGATTCCGATTCTCGTGTGGTGCACATCGTCCCTCAGCGTGATGATCTTGGCATAGGAGGATGTTGGGGGCTCGCGTTTAATGATAGCCGTTGCGGACGTTTTGCTGTGCAGCTTGATAGCGATGATTTGTACAGCGGACCTGACACGTTGCAGAAGATTGTGGATAAGTTCTACGATGAGCATTGCGGCATGGTGATAGGTTCGTACCGTATGTGCAATTTCCAATTGGAAACCTTGCCTCCTGGACTGATTGACCACCGTGAGTGGACGGATGAGAATGGGCATAATAATGCCTTGAGAATTAATGGGCTTGGTGCTCCCCGTGCCTTTTACACTCCGCTGTTGCGCAAGATAGGTATGCCTAACACATCCTATGGCGAGGATTATGCGGTAGGGCTTGCTTTCAGCCGAGAGTACAAGATTGGACGAATTTATGAGGAGCTTTATCTTTGCCGTCGCTGGGAGGGCAACAGCGACGCTGCGTTGTCGCCAGAGCAGGTGAACAGAAACAATATATATAAGGATAGTTTGCGCACGATGGAGATTGTTGACCGCTGCAGGCTCAATGAGTATTGGCTGGAAGGCATGACAAATGAGCGCATATATCACCTCTTTGAGATGCAGCTCTCTACTTGGATGCTGGCTCGTGAGCATTACAAGCAACTGAAAAATGCGCTTCTCAGCAATTTTGAGATAGATGGTTGCCAGCTTGCCGCTCAGTGCAATCCGGCACGTATCGTATCGACCAATGCGAATATAGACCCTGAAGCACTCAGGCAGCGTCCTTGCTTCCTTTGCGACGTGAACCGCCCAGAGGAGCAATTAAGCTATCCGATGCTGAAGAAGTATCATTTGCTGCTTAATCCTAATCCTATCTTGCCTAAACATTTCACGATTCCGTTGCGTCATCATCGTGATCAGCAAATACTTGGATATTATGAGGATATGATGGAGATTGCTGTGCAGATGAATGGCTTGATGGTGTTCTATAATGGTCCTAAGTGTGGCGCAAGTGCTCCCGACCATCTGCATTTTCAGGCAGGAAGCCGTGGCGTGGTGCCATTGGAACGTGATTGGTTGGAGTATTACCAGCCTCGACGTTCTCGTATTTGGCCTATCAGTGAGGAAGAATGTGTCGAGGCAATTCAATTGGAGGATATTGCAGATAGTACGGGTGTATTCAGCTTGCGCGATTATGTGTGTCCGGGATTTGTGATTATTACCAGAACGCCGTACGCCAACAAGGTGTTGTTTGAGAAACTTTATCACTCTCTGCCAATAGAGGAAGGTCATGCGGAGCCGATGATGAACATTATGTCATGGGTACAATCCAGTTCTTTTGACAATTCGCAGCGTATTGTGAGTATTGTGATACCTCGCTCGAAGCATCGTCCAGACTGCTACTACAAGGGTGAGTCTGAGCAGATGCTGGTGAGTCCGGGTGCACTTGATATGGCAGGCTTGCTGGTTGTTCCTCGTGAAAAGGATTTCCGCAGGATGGATGCTGATATGGCTAAAGAAATCATTCAAGAATGTGGTATTTCCCGTGACGAAGAGCTCGCCACGGCGATGAGATTTAAGGGGGGGGTAATTTTGGAGCAAGAAGCCAAGAAGATGCTTTAAAGAGTCTGATATGGGGCAAGAAGAGCACGTCAGAGTAGGTATAGTCAAGGCAAAAAGTTTGACTGTCATTTTCCATTCGACATATCAGTCGGATGGAAAATGTTTTGTCGGCGAATATACGTTCGTGGCTGATGGCAAGGAACGGATATTCCTGCCTGCAGATGATGATGCTTCTTTTACGCTGAAGGATGTGGTGATAGGGGTGAATTTTCATTGGGAAAGGAAAGAGAGTCAGACGTTTTGCGGAGCTTTGCAACTGTTGGATGAGGATGGATGCGTGGAGGCTGTCAATGTGCTGCCTGTTGAGCAGTATCTGACCAGCGTTATCAGCAGCGAGATGAGTGCCAATGCTTCTCTTGAGTTCTTGAAAGCCCATGCTGTCATCTCTCGCAGCTGGTTGATGGTAATGAAGCGAAGGACAGGAGGTCGGCATGGAACGAAGGCGCTGCATGAACAGGTGAATGAGACCAGCGTTATCAGATGGTATGATAGTGAGGCTCATCAACGTTTTGATGTGTGTGCGGACGATCATTGCCAGCGTTACCAGGGAATAACGCGGGTGTCGAATTCACGTGTGCGTGAAGCTGTTGACGCCACTCGTGGGATGGTGCTTGTTCATGATGGGGAAATTTGCGATGCGCGCTTTTCGAAATGCTGTGGTGGCATGACGGAGATGTTCGAATCATGTTGGGAGGATGTGCCTCATTCTTATCTGGTGGCAAAGAAAGACCCTTATTGCCGTATCAGCGATTCGGCGGTGCTTTCTCGTGTTCTCAATAATTTTGATCAAGAGACTGCGGATTACTATCGTTGGAAGGCTGAATATACGACAGAAGAACTGACTGAATTGGTGTGCAGGAAGTCGGGCTTGGACTTGGGCCGAATCTTGGATATTGTGCCGCTCTCAAGAAGCTTTTCAGGCAGAATCATCTTGTTGAAATTGACAGGTGAAAAACGTAGTGTGGTGGTGGGAAAGGAACTGGAAATCAGAAGGTGGCTTAGTGAGTCGCACTTGTATTCTTCTGCCTTTGAAGTGGAAAAGAAATCGGACGGCTTTGTGCTTCATGGCAAGGGATGGGGGCATGGTGTAGGACTTTGCCAGATTGGAGCGGCTGTGATGGGAGAGCTGGGCAAGTCTTGCGAGGAAATTCTGAAGTTCTACTACCCCGGAACGGAATTGGTGAAGAAATGGTAAGTAAAAGACGACATAGCCCATGGTTTTGGATACCATGCTTGTGTGCCGCAGAAGAGATACCTTTTGCTGTGGTGACCTATGTGGCTCTGCTGATGTTTTTGCAGTTTGGAGCTTCCGAAACGATGGCGGCCGTGTATGGTGGCCTGTTGTTTTTGCCGTTGTTGTTGAAATCATTCTTCTATAACTGGGCGAGAAAGACGGGGTTTAAGTGGCGCATTTATGTGGTTGAATTTCTGGTGTTCTTCTGCCTGATGCAGACAGCCTTTTATCTGAGCGAAAATGCAGTTGAGCGATGGGCGTTGTTTGTGCATTTGTTTGTTCTGTCCATTTTATGTGCTTGGCACGAGCTGTATTCTCGCCTTTATTATCACAGTATGTTACAGCCGCGTGAACAGCATATATTCAGAAGTACAAAGATGGCTGCATCTCTGGTGGCATTGATGCTCACCTATGGATTGCTGATCATTGTTGTAGGTTTTTTCGAGGTGTTCTTTCGTAACTACCAGAAAGCTTGGGCCATGGAGAGTGCTCTGGTGGCAGGCGTGTTTCTGCTCGTTTGTGTGCTCAATATCATCGTGTTGCGGCCTCCTTATAGAATGCATATGCGCCATTTGCAGCAAAGTCCTGGAGAAGAACTTTTGTGTCAACATGAAGGGCATATCTTTGGACGCATACGTCGTAGTCCTCGTGTGCTGGGTGTATTAGCGTGTCTTTTTCTTTTGTTGCTGCCCCAGTCGCTGATGTTCCATGTTCGTGTCTTTTTCCTGATGTCTCCTGTTGAAGATGGTGGATTGGGATGCTCTGTACAGGAGGTGGGATTTGCTCAAGGAACAATAGGAGTGCTTGCCTTTTCTGTGGGGTTGATAATAGGGCGTTATCTCGCCATCGTGAAAGGACAAGACCACCTTTTCTGGCCAGCCTCTGTGGTGCTTACCCTCTCTCCTGGCCTCTATATGCTGATGGCTCTGAACCCTCAGCCTAATAACCTTTTCATGCTCTGCTGCATGACTTTCTTGGCGCAGCTTTTCTTTGGCTTTGGACTTAATGCCTGTATGATGTTCATTTCGTATTTGTCGGGCAATCGCTATGGCAGCATTGTCAACTACATCCATGTTCCTATGGTGGCGGGGTTAATGCTGGTACCCATTATGCTGTCTGGATGGCTGGTGACAAAACTGGGCTATAGTGACTACTTCTTTTTCAGCACATTGCTGGCTCCTGTAGCATGGGTGGTTTTGGCTGTTAACAGAACGAAAGAAAAAATAAGTAATGTATTCATAAATTCGTAAAAAAACAATCGTATGAAAAATAAACCTTATGCATGGGTCCCCAGTCTCTATTTGGGTGAGGCGTTGCCTTTCTCTGCAGTGATGCTCATTTCTGTCATCATGTTTCAGGAACTGGGACTGACTGATGCGCAGATTACTTACTATACTGGTTGGCTCGGACTTCCTTGGGTTATCAAACCAATCTGGAGTCCTATCATTGACAATATGAAAACCAAGCGCTGGTGGATTGTTTCGATGCAGTTTCTCATGGGAGTGGCATTGGCTCTTGTGGCATTTACTCTTCCCTCTGCGTTTTGGTTGCAAGGAACACTTGCAGTTTTCATGCTCATCGCCTTTGCCAGTGCAACGCATGATATTTCTGCTGATGGTTTCTACATCATCGGGCTAACAGACAAAGACCAGGAACTCTATGTGGGTGTGCGCAACACGTTCTATCGTATAGGCATGGTGATTGGGCAGGGCGGACTTGTCCTGTTGGCAGGTTATATGCAGCAAGGTAAGTTTGGAGATGCGCTCCAGTCGCTCACTTCGTCATGGGTGGCTGTTTTCATCATTCTTGGTGTGCTGATGCTTCTTTTGGGATTGTATCATGCCTTCATTCTGCCTAAAGTGGAAACGGTGGTGCATGACCGATTTGATTTTATGGAGCAGATGCGTGAGTTTTGGCTTACGCTGAAAGTATTCGTGACTAAGCCGCACATTATCTCTGCCCTTTGTTTTATTCTGCTGTTCCGTCTTCCTGAAGGCCTTCTTGTGAAGATTGTGCCTCTTTTCCTCAAACGCAGCACTGCTGAAGGTGGCCTTGCCATGAACGATGTGGATTTTGGATTAATCTATGGAACACTGGGTGTCATCGGTTTGCTGCTGGGAGGTTTGTTGGGTGGT
Source organism: uncultured Bacteroidaceae bacterium (assembly GCA_904501945.1). Classification (GTDB taxonomy): domain Bacteria; phylum Bacteroidota; class Bacteroidia; order Bacteroidales; family Bacteroidaceae; genus Minthosoma. The sequence goes on along the minus strand of CAJGCU010000002.1, from coordinate 29,056 downwards.
TGGATCGTTTCTCGTTGGGGGTTGAAGAAATGTATCTGGCCTCTTGTCTTATGCATCACGCTACCCGATATCGTTTATGTTTACTTGAGCTACTGCCCATCCGAAAGTCTCTGGCTCATTGGCTCATGTGTCTGTGCCGAACAGTTGGGCTACGGACTTGGTTTTGCAGCCTATACACTCTTTTTGGTTCACTTTTCTCGTGGAGAACGTTCTACGGCAGTATTCTCTATCTGCACGGCGGGTCAGTACCTTGGCGGTGTGATGCTTCCTGGCATGGTGTCGGGCCTTATTTCTGATAGCATTGGATACCAGAATTTCTTTTGGCTCATCATGTTGCTCTGTCTTGTCACTTTTGCTGTCACGGCATGGGTTAAGATTGAGGATTAGGATTCTGTTTCATATCATCGTTGCTTTTTCTTATTTGTAACCCTTTATACCAGCACACTGCCTGCATGATATCTAAAACATCATGTACGAAATATTCAAAACACGGTGTTTTAAATATTATGCATACGGTGAACGCGTAGAGGATAGAGTGATATAGATTTTTGGGTATATGTGAGTAAGGAAAATATGCTAATAATAACGGGGACATATCGACTGATGTGCCCCCGTTATTATGTTATTTTCAGCAAATTTCTTGTAAGGTATTGAAAAATTATAAGCCAAGCTTATCTTTGATAGCATTCTTGGCGTCTTCTGCTGCTTTGTCAACAACTTCGTTTGCAGCTTCTTTGGCTTTTTCTTCGGCATCTTCAACAGCTTCCTTTACTTGCTCTTCCGCCTCTTCTATGGCTTCGCTGCCAGCTTCCTTAGCTTCTTCTACAGCTGCTTCTGTGTCAGCAGCAATGTTATTGGCAACGTCTAATGCGTCAGCAGGGATTGCTTTGATGGTTGCAACGATGTTAGAAATAGTTTCGTTGCCAGCTGCAAATTCGTTAATCGTCTCTTCGTTTTCAGCGATGTACTTCTGAACTTTCACGAGATAAGTCTTTGCTTCTTCGATTTTTCCTTCTTTTTGAAGCTGAGTGATGTAGTCCTTTGCCTTTGTGAGAACAGACTTAGCATCTTCTGCGCTTGCAGATTCGATTGCTGTTGAAAGTTCGCTGATGGCTTCGTTTGCTTTTTCTGTTGCGACTGTGGCGATTGAATCTGTTTCAGATCCGCCTTTTGCTGTTCCGTCACATGCAGAGAATGTAATGGTTGCTACTGCCATGATTGCAAGAAAAATCTTTTTCATTTTGTGCTAAATTAAATAGTTAGACAATAATAGATGATAGGTTTAATGATTAAGTTTCCAAACCGTTGCAAAGATAGCGAGTTTTTTCTTAACTTTGCAAGGTCATATCATATTTTACAAAAATGCGAAGTTTTTTTACATATTTAATAGCTTTTTTCAGTTTTCTGCTGACGTTCTCTTGTGGAGAAGACCGTACCTATGAGTATGAAGAGAAAACGAGACATAATCACTGGATGCAGGAAGTAATGCTGGATAAGTATCTATGGGCTGATACGTTAGCGAGTTTTGAACCAGCGTGGAAGAATTATTTTTCCACCCCTTCTCAATTTCTTTCAACTTTGGTAAAGAAGAGCGGTCAGAAAGATACATGGTCGTATGTGGAAATAGATACGTTGAACGAGGATAGTCATAAAAGAGGGAATTTTAACCATATAGATTCTTATGGTTTTGATTTTACGATGATGTCAGACCCTACGGGGCATACAACAAAACAGGTTTTGCGTGTGCTGACGGTTTATCCCAATAGCCCTGCTGAAAGAGCGGGGTTGAAGCGTAACGATTATATATGTTCTTATGATTCTTACAAGATAACAAAGAAGAATATGACAAAGCTTCAAAAGGGATCGGGACGATTGCTGGAAGTTTGCCATTTGGCTGAAAACCAATCGGATGCTACGCTTTACTGGAATGATACATTGATGGTCTCTTTGGGAGCGTCTGGGTATGTGGAAGATGTGGCTTTTCCTGTGGTGAGAGTGTTGGAGGTTGAAGGCAAGAAGATTGGGTATCTGATGTGTACTCGACTGTTGGAATCTCCTGTCGAGAAAGGATTGGAAGACAGTGGCGTTTATCGAGAAATGCTGGATGCTGCGATGGCTCAGTTGAAGGCGTCAGGTGTAGAGGAAATGGTGCTGGATTTGCGTTTGTGCAATGATGGAACGATTGAGATGGTTCAGCGATTAGCAAGTTATGTAGTTGAACCCCAAAAACTTTCTACAATGTTTGCTAAAACGCTTTGGAATCATTCAAATACCTCAAATAACAGAGAATATTTCTACGACCCATCTGTTGAAAATTTAGGGTTGAGTCGTGTTTGTATTCTTACGGGTGCCTATACGCAAGGGGCTGCAGAGTGGCTTATCCATGCATTGCGACATACGATGGGGGCTAATAATGTTGTTTTGATAGGCAAGGCTACGGCTGGACAGAATGTGATGACGGCACAGGTGGCGCATGAATATTACATCCGTTTGTTTCCTGTTGTGGCGTATGTCGCAGATGGTGAAGGAAATTATGACTATGGAAGTTTGAAACCGACTGTCGAAGTCGATGAGTTTTCTTTCTTGAATCTGGGAGAATATGGCTCAATGGATGACGTTTTGCTATATACAGCAGTGGATTATATACTGAGCGGGAGTCAAAATGACAGTCTGTGGGATTAAAAATCAGACAAATTGGCATGATTAGATAAATGGAATGATAGTTGCAGGCTGTTAAGGTGATAAACAACTAAAACCTAAAAAACTGCAACTATGAACTTCATTAATCAAAATCAAAATGGCCAGCAACCGACTGGCAAAGAGGTTCTTGAAAGGTATGCAACGAACCTCGTAGAACGTGCTAAGAATGGAAAGCTTGATCCTGTCATAGGTCGTGACGAGGAAATCAGACGAATTTTGCAGATTCTTAGTCGACGAACCAAGAATAACCCTATACTGATTGGTGAGCCAGGTACAGGTAAGACTGCTATAGTGGAAGGGCTTGCTGGGCGTATTGTACGCGGAGATGTCCCAGAGAATCTCAGAGACAAGCAGCTTTATTCGTTGGATATGGGTGCTCTCATTGCTGGTGCCAAATATCAGGGTGAATTTGAAGAGCGACTTAAAGCCGTGGTAAAAGCCGTTGTGGAAAGCGAAGGGCAAATTATTCTTTTCATCGATGAAATTCATACTCTTGTTGGAGCCGGGCAGACGAGTGGGGCGATGGATGCAGCCAACATCCTCAAGCCTGCTTTAGCGCGTGGAGAATTGCGTTCCATTGGTGCTACAACTCTTGATGAATATCAGAAGTACTTTGAGAAGGACAAGGCATTGGAACGTCGATTCCAGACGGTAATGGTTGATGAGCCAGATGTGCCGTCCTCTATCTCTATTCTCCGAGGTTTGAAAGAACGTTACGAAAATCATCACAAGGTGCGTATTAAGGATGAAGCGATTATTGCTGCTGTCGAACTCAGTAACCGTTACATTACAGACCGTTTTTTGCCAGATAAAGCGATTGACTTGATGGATGAGGCGGCTGCAAAGCTTCGAATGGAACGTGATTCAGTGCCTGAACAGCTTGATGAGTTAATCCGAAGACTGAAACAGTTAGAGATTGAACGTGAAGCAATTAAGCGTGAAGGTGACAAGAAAAAACTCGCAGAACTGAACAAAATTATCGATACGCTCAAGGCTGATGAACAGAAACAACGAGAAAAGTGGGAAGGAGAGAGGGCTTTGCTGAATCAGATTCAGAGTGATAAGCAACAGATGGAACAGCTGAAGTTTGAAGCTGATAAGGCGGAACGCGAAGGTAATTATGGTCGTGTTGCGGAAATTCGTTATGGAAAACTTCAGCATCTAGAGGAGGACATTAAAGCTGTTCAAGAGAAATTGGCAGAAGCCCAAGGTGGGGAAGCGCTTGTGAAAGAGGAGGTTGAAAGCGAAGACATAGCTGATGTGGTAAGTCGCTGGACAGGCATCCCTGTTAACAAGATGCAAACTTCGGAACGTGCAAAACTCGTTCATTTGGAAGAAGAACTTCATAAACGGGTGATAGGTCAAGATGAGGCTATTCGTGCAGTTTGTGACGCTGTTCGTCGTAGTCGAGCAGGATTTCAAGACCCCAAACGACCTATTGGTTCTTTCATTTTTTTAGGTACTACGGGTGTTGGTAAAACCGAGTTGGCAAAAGCTTTAGCCGACTATCTCTTTGATGATGAAACGATGATGACGCGTATTGACATGAGTGAATACCAAGAGAAGTTCAGTGTGACTCGACTCATTGGAGCACCTCCTGGCTATATCGGTTATGAAGAAGGAGGTCAACTCACTGAGGCTGTGCGCAGAAAACCTTATTCTGTTGTACTTTTCGACGAGATTGAGAAGGCGCATCCAGACGTGTTCAATACGTTGTTGCAGGTGCTTGATGATGGCCGTCTGACTGACAATAAAGGACGTGTGGTTAACTTCAAAAACACAATTATCATCATGACCAGCAATGCACAACGTGAGCAGCTTCGTAACATCTTCCGTCCTGAATTTCTTAATCGTATTGATGACATCATTACTTTCTTTCCGCTTGATGAAACCGAGATTCAGCAGATTGTAAACTTACAGATAGAAAAGGTGGTCAAAATGCTTGCGCAGAATGGAATCGTGCTTAAGGTTTCCGATGATACTATAGCATTAATTGCTAAGGCTGGCTATGATCCGCAATTTGGAGCGCGTCCTGTTAAACGAGCTATTCAAGAAAAATTGCTGAACGAACTCAGTATGCGTATCATTAGTGGGGAATTTGTTCACGAGAAGCCTGTCTGTGTCAAAGCAAATGGCGAGGAACTTGTATTTGAACAATGAGGTTGGCGGACTTTGTCCTATACGAAATAGGGAAAATCCCATTGCAGTGTGACAGAGATTCTATACCTTTGTATCGTGAAATCAGAACATTTATGAAACGGAATCTGAAAACACGGAATTTATTCACTTTAACAAGATAAAAATGAAAAAATTATTTACAATTGTAATGGTTTGTGCACTGCTCAGCAGCTGTGGCTCAGACGAGAAAAAAGTTGAAGGAAATGTTGGAAATATAAAAGGCGACTGGCTGATAGAAGAGGCTATGGGTAAAAGTACGTCAGGTGGCGAAAAGGAAGCTTTTATCAGTTTTGGCGAAGATGGAAAATTCAATGGAAACACGACTGTCAATTCATTTTTTGGCGAATATAGTGTTGTCGTTGAAGGAGACAGCCTGAAGCTTAGTAATATTGGGATGACACGCATGATGGGTCCTACTATGGAAATCGAGGATGCTATTGTAAAGGCTCTTGGCAGCTATAGCACAGTGAATGTGTCTGATAGTACAGCTGTAATGCTGGACGAAAAAGGCGAGGAAGTGTTGAAACTTCGCAAGAAGTAATGCTTCAATTCATCTTTTGATAGGTATAAAAATGAAACGGCGGTACAGAATCTGTATCGCCGTTTCATTTAATAGTTTGTTGTAATGTAAATAGTTATGCGTTGGCATCTTCGGAAGTTTCTTCTTGGTTTTCTTCTTCCTTGTTTACAAATTCTGTTATTCCATTGTTTACAAGAATGTTGTACCATGAAAGCACTTTGCGCATATCAGATACTCGAACTCGATCTGTGTCGTAGCTAGGGAGAACTTTTGCAAAGAACTCGATGATGTCATTCTGATCTGCTTTCTTTGGCGAGAGGTCAACGGCCTTTCCTTCGTAGTTCTGTTTGATTGAGTCGAACACGGATGCAAGGCTTACTTCGTTGTCATCATTTGTGTAGATAGAGATGTCGCCCAAAGAAACAACTTGGTCGGCGCCAAAAGCAGGCATACGCTTCTTTTGTGCGTCAATTGTTTCAACGATGAGGTTGTTTGTGCCACGTGATACGAGCTTGTAAAGCCCGGGTTTGCCAGAAATGGCGAGAATTTTCTTCATCATAATTTTATTTTTAATTTTTACGATTTTACAATATTATTATATTTATTTTTTCTTTTGTGATGTAGCAATTTGGGAGAGTATAAACTCTATTTGTTCTTCTATATTTGTGGTTCCGTCATTAATGATGCAAAAGTCTGCATAACGGCGTTTTTCTTCTTCATCCATTTGCTGTGCCATACGGGATTTTATTTGTTGTACAGTGGAATTGTCACGTATGGTGGCTCTTTCCAAACGGACCTCGATAGGGGCATAGACTTCTATTGTTTTGTCAACAGACTTGTCGAAACCAGATTCGAATAGCAATGCGCTCTCTTGAACAACGATGTCAGTATTCTGTTTGTTTGTCCAGTCTATAAAATCTTGTTTGACAACGGGATGCACGATACAGTTGATAACCGCAGCATTTTTTTTACTGGCGAATAGAAATTTTGCAATGGCAGGTTTGTTCAGGACTTTATCGTGGGTGTATGCATCTTTTCCGATGACTTGTATAAGTTTCTCCCTTATTAGAGGGTTGTCTTTCATCAGTCTTTTTGCTTCTTCATCGCAATTGTAAACAGGTATTCCTCTCTGCCTTAATAAATTGCAGATGTATGATTTCCCTGCACCGATTCCACCTGTGATTCCTATTTTAATCATTCCGAAGCTTGTTCTATGACATATTCCACTGATTCTGGGGAAATGCGGAGGTTGCGAATGTTGGAAGGCTGTTGGCGTACATATAACTTGCAGTAATCCGTGCCTTCTTTGATGTCTTCATAGTTGGCAACAAGAACGAAATCTTCTGCTGTGATGTTATCGTAGAGTGTTGAACTGACCAGAAAGATTACTTTTGCATTGAGAGGGAATGTACGCATTATTTTGTTTTTGGGGACATTCTCGCATCGGACAGGTACAGATATGATTTTGTCCGTGAAAATGTCAACGCAAATTTCAGCATTGATGGTATCGGGTGACACTTTTACACCTCGTGGCTCCACCAATGCCAATCGGGTGTTGATGGTGTCTTCGACTTCTTTATAAGTGATATTTTCTGTTTCTATACTGTTGATATTCTTGTAAATATCTTCTGGCGCATATACGTCAACAGAGTCGGGATGTAAAATGGTGCCACAATGGAATCGACCGCCAGTGGTTGAAATGCTGCCTTTGAAAATAACTGGTACACGTTTGTGTTGTCCGTTGGAATAAAATACTTCTACTTTGTTAGGAATGCTGGATTTATAGGTCATTCCTGTTGGCTTTACTTTCTGTGCAGCACGGCGGAAATTGTTTGCATCAATAATGATTTTTCCATTTCCGCTGTCTATTTCTTTGAAACTGATGGTTAATTCTCTAACTTCATTTATCATGAACTTATAATAGAATGCGTTCCATCCTTTGCTGGCATAGTTTACGCTCACTTCTTGAGGCATATCACTCGTATAGATGACATCCTTGGGCATATCAGCAATGTTGAGTTTGTAGGTGAGACTGACTTCGGATGTCTCTTTGACTGATTGCATGAACCAGAATGCGATTGATATGATGAAGAATATCAAGAACACAAGAAAATTGCGATTGATTTTGACCAACCGCAATCTTCTTAATATAACTTTTGTGAAGTCTGCAAGCATTTGAATTTTAGTGTATTGCAAATGGACAGATTATTGCTGCTGTGGCTGCTGACTGCCTTCTGCGTATACGTAATTGCGGTCTATCTGTATAGTCACGCCTTTAGAAACTTCGATGGTGAGGTAAGGAAGCCCCTCGTTGAGTGACTTTACAGTGCCATACACACCGCTAGCAGTGATAACTTTGCTGCCGATAGTGAGGCTTTTACGGAAATTCTCAATTTCCTTCTGACGCTTGCGCTGTGGTCTTATCATGAAAAAATAAACGATGACAAACATGGCAACAATCATGATAATCATGCTCCAGTCGAAGCCGCCTTGTGCAGCACCTGCTGCTTGAATGGGAGTAAACATAGTTTTCGAGTTTGTTATTTTAATTAATAATAATGTATATTTTCTATGGAGAATTAAGCCTTAGTGAGTTTGTTCTCCTTTTTCAGCATCTTTGCTACAGAATCGATAATTCCATTGACGTAGCCGGAACTTTTAGGAGTGCTGTACCATTTGGCTATTTCCACGTATTCGTTGATGGTGACTGATATCGGAATCTGAGGGAAACTAAGGAGTTCCGCGATAGCTATTTGCATGATGATGACATCCATGTATGCTAATCGGTTGAATTCCCAATTCTTGACACATCGTCCGATGAGTGAACGGTAATACTCGTCGTTCATGATGGTTCTGCGGAAAAGACGGATGGCGTATTCTTGGTCTTCCATGTCTCTGTATTCAGGAACCAGTTCTTGGTTCGCACCATTTTCCGGGCTGAATTTCTTGATGGTCTTAAGAACGAATGTGTCAACGATATCTCTGTCGTCATTCCAGTAAAGGCTTTGTTCTTCAAGGATGTCGTCAATACGCTCATCTTTCATGATGATGTTTTTGTAGATTTTGCGCCAAACTTCCCTGTCATCGGCATACGTGACTTCTTCCATCTGCATATACTCTTGATAATATTCGCTTTGGAGAATGTCAGCGTATAGTTTTTTGATATAATCAATATCGTTGTTCCAAGATTTCTTCTTGGTCTCCACAAATTCTTGAAGTTGCTTGTTTGCCTCAAGCTGTGCCGTGAATTGGTTATCTGCAAAACGGTGGCTAACCATTTCGTCGATATGCCCAATTTTGTTCATCTTCTCCTTTTCTTCAACCTGCTTGTAGGCATGACGAGAAACGCTTACCATAAGTAGCAGCATATAGTTGTATAGGTCGTATGCTTTTGACAGGCTGAACAGAAGTTCTTTCTCTGCAGTATCAATGCTTTTGTCGTTGTTCTGATAGTAAGCGTACATGAGCTGTACGATTTTCAGACGAATGAGTGAACGATTAATCATAAAATCAAAAAACTCTTTTTTTGTTTGCTAATGAATAAAATGCCAAATCAGGCTCTGTTTTGCTTTTACTTGCTAAGTAATGGATTTGACTGCAAATTTAGTGATTTTCTCTGAATTTTCGGAGCTTTTTGTGATAATGATTGAACGAAAATGAAAAAAAGGGCTGAAAATCTTGTGTAAAAGAAAAATAATTGACAATTTTGTAACAAAAAATAACGCATATACTAAAAAACAACACTAAAACTGATGATTATGGGAGAAACTGACAAAGACCTCGTTTTTTCGGAAAGCGTCAAGGCGGGTAAGCGCATCTACTATTTTGATGTGAAGCAGAGCAGAAATGGTGATAGATACATTGCTATCACTGAAAGCAAAAAAATTAATGAAGGAACATTTGAAAATCCTCGTTTCGTGTTTGAGAAGCACAAGCTGTTTCTTTATAAAGAAGATTATGAGAAATTTGTTGATGCATTGACAAGAACGCTGGAAATTGCAAAAGGGAATGCACCTGCGCTACAAACAGTAGAAAGTGCAGTAGAGACTCCTGTCTTGGATGAAAATGTTGCTGTGGCAGTGGAAAGTCCTACAGGTGAAAGTGAAGTTCTAGAAGAAAAGGCAGAAAAAAAGAGTTTTCTTGATAAGGTGAAAGATATATTCTGATATTTAGAGATTCGGAATTTTACATCTTTTTACACGAAAATTATCGAATTAAGATTTGAATGCGAAAAAAAAAGGTAAAACTTTTGTGGGTTTCTGCAAAAGTTGTACCTTTGTGCCGCTTTTTTGGGCAACACATAGACTCGTTTTGTAAAATGGGTCATCGTGTGATGGCGAATTAAGCGCTAAAATGCAATGCGGGAGTATTTCTCTAAATTGCAAAAACAGACTTAATTTATAGTAACACAAAACATTTCAGTAAAATGAGAGAAATTACAATCAATGCACAGGCTCGTACTGAGTTTGGCAAGAAGGCAAGCAAAGAGCTTCGCCGTGCAGGTCTGATTCCTGCTGTTTTCTACGGAGTTGAAAAAGACGAGAAGGGTCTTCCTGTAGCAAAGTCAATTCAGATTTCTGAAAAGGAATTGGCAAAGCTTCTTTACACTCCCAATGTTTACATTGTTAATCTCGTTGTAGAAGGAACTCCAGTAAAGGCAATCCTCAAGGATCTTCAGTGTGATTTCGTGACAGATCGTCCAGTACATGTTGACTTCTATCAGATTACAGAAGACAAGCCTGTTGTGTTCGAAATTCCTGTTAAACTCAATGGTCTTGCAGAGGGTGTACGTGCCGGTGGTAAGCTTGCGCTCAGTGTTCGCAAACTTGCTGTAAAGGCTCTTTATACTCAGTTCCCTGATACTCTTGATATTGATGTTACAAACTTGGGTCTTGGTAAGTCTATGAAGGTTGGCGCACTTTCTTACGAGGGCCTCGAAATAATCACATCTAAGGAAGTTGTTGTTTGTGCAGTCCGCATGACTCGTGCAGCTCGTGCTGCACAAGCTGAGGCAGCTGCAGGCGGCAAGAAAAAATAATAGAGAAAGTGACATTTACAAGAGTGTATCCGTGGTCTTTGGACTTCTGATACACTCTTTTTATATTATGTGGTTGGTGGATTTATTTCGGCGTAAGAAGTCGGAAACAGCAGATTGCAGTATGAAATACTTGATTGTCGGTTTAGGTAACATAGGTGGCGAGTATGTCGGGACACGCCATAACGTGGGTTTTCGTATTATTGATGCATTTGCTAAAAAGCAGAATGCCGAATGGACAGATAAGCGTTACGGGGCTATTGCTAAAACTCGCGTGAAAAATGCAGAATTAATTCTTCTTAAACCGTCAACGTTTATGAATCTTTCGGGGCAAGCCGTGCGCTATTGGGTACAGCAGGAAAAGATACCTGTAGAAAACATCCTTGTTATTGTAGATGATTTGAGCCTTCCTGTTGCCAAAATACGTATGCGTGGCAATGGTAGTGCAGGTGGACATAACGGATTGAAAAACATAGAGTCGTGCATGATGACGCAGAATTATGCTCGTGTTAAATTTGGAATAGGAAATGATTTTCCGAAAGGAGCACAAGTTGACTTCGTTTTAGGTACTTTCAGTGAGGAAGATAATAAACTAATAGAGGAGAAAATGGATTATGTGAGTGAGATGATAAAAAGTTTTTGTCTGCAAGGCTTAGTACGAACGATGAACCAGTTTAACAAGAAATGATATGGAAGCTCGATTGGATAAGTGGCTTTGGGCTGCACGAATATTTAAGACGCGTACGATTGCTGCCGATGCATGCAAGAATGGGCGTATTTCCATTGCAGGTGTAAAACAGAAGGCCTCGAAGATGATTAAAGAAGGCGATGTCATTGAAGTACGTAAGCCTCCAGTCACATATTCTTTTAAGGTCCTCAAAACCATACAGAATCGTGTGGGAGCTAAACTTGTGCCAGAAGTGCTTGAAAACGTGACTCCTAAGGAGCAACTTGAACTTTTGGAAATGAACCGTATCAGTGGCTTTGTCGGTCGTGCACGTGGAACAGGACGTCCAACAAAGAAGGAACGTCGAGATCTTGATGAATTTATTCAGCCAGTTTTTTTGGGAGATTTTGACTTTGATTTTGATGATGAAGAGGGTGACGAATTTGATGATTCGTTTTTTGAAGAAGAATAATTTTGAGATAGAAATAACGTACCCCTCGGGTTCAATGCACCGCACCCCTCGGGTCCGACATATCGGACCCGAGGGGTGCGGTGTTATGTTCATATAAAAAAGAATGTTTTGTACTAGGAGGGATTATTTTCCTAATTCTTGTTCTGTGATTTTACAGATGTTTACCACGGTCATCATCGCTTTTTCCAGACTTTGTACGGAACAGAATTCATGAGGACCGTGAAAGTTTAGGCCACCAGCGAAAATATTGGGGCAGGGGAGACCTTTGAAAGAGAGCTGTGCGCCATCAGTTCCCCCGCGGATTGCCTTGATTTTTGGAATCATGCCCGCTTCGGCAATAGCTTGTTTGGCGATGTCGATGATGTACATTTTGTCTTCCAACTTTTCGCGCATATTGTAATACTGATCTTTCAGTTCCAGTGTGGCAACCTCGCCATATTTTTCGTTGATAGCTTCTACTATATCAAACATTTCTGCTTTTCTGCTTTCGAAGAATTCGCGGTCATGGTCCCGGATGATGAAAGAGAGTTGCGCTTTCTCTACAGTCCCGCTGATGTTGAGCAAATGAAAAAAACCTTCGTATCCTTCTGTATGCTCAGGGGTTTCCTCGATGGGGAGCATGCTGGCTAATTCTGTGGCAATGCGTGCTGCGTTTATCATCTTATCTTTGGCGTAACCAGGATGTACGGAGCATCCGTTGATGGTGATGCGGGCTGAAGCTGCATTGAAATTTTCAAATTCTATTTCGCCCACTTCGCTGCCGTCCATGGTGTAGGCGAATTCGCAGCCAAATTTTTCCACATCAAAGTGATGCGCACCAAGCCCAATTTCCTCGTCAGGATTGAAGCCTACGCGTATTTTCCCATGCTTGATGTCGGGATGCTTTTGTAAATAGGCCATCGCTTGTACGATTTCGGCAATGCCGGCTTTGTCATCTGCGCCAAGTAAGGTGGTGCCATCTGTCACAATGAGGTCTTCTCCTTTGTGGGCAAGTAGCTCGGGGAATTTTTCCACGGAAGTGACTAGGCCTTTGGATAAGATGATGTCGTTCCCGTCATAATGGGTGACGATGCTTGGTTTCACGTCTGTTCCCGAAGCGTCAGGGCTCGTGTCCATGTGGGCTATGAATCCAATGGTGGGAACCTGTTTGCTGGTATTGGAAGGGAGAGTGGCGTAAAGATAGCCAAGTTCATCCAGTTCAACGTCTTGCAAACCTTCCCTGATAAGTTCTTCTTTGAGATATTGTGCAAAGACACGCTGTTTCTCCGTAGATGGAGTTGTATGAGTCTCTTCCGACGATTGTGTGTCGAATGAAACATAGTTTAAAAATCTTTCGACGATGTCCATTCTGTAATTTTTTGTATAGTAGTAAATTTTGAAAAGATTGGGAGTCTGCTGAATAGGAAAGAGTGTTGAATGTCTTTCGTGATTTTTATTGTATTACAGGTCTATGCTCCTCCTTTTGATTGCGAAATTAAGGAAAAAACTTCGTATATATATGCTTTATCCGTAAATTATTGTTAACTTTGTACGATTTTTGTAATTTTTAATAAAATAAAAGATATAGATTTTCCGTTATATGTAAGTAAGACATGATGGAAAGCCGTGAAAGATGAACTTAGAGATGGAATCAGTAAATATAGATGGAATGACTGGATTAGAGAGAGTCTTGAAGCGTGTGGGTGATGTGGTGGGGGCAATACTTTTGTTAATTGTTTTGTCGCCTGTGCTTCTTTTTATCTATCTGCGTCAAAAGATTAGTGTAAAAGGGCCAGCAATTTATAGCCAGGAACGTATAGGAAAGGGTGGTAAACCTTTTAAGATTTATAAGTTCCGTACGATGGTTGTCGATGCAGAAAAAGAAGGAATTCCCATGTTGGAGCAAGAAGATGATCCTAGATTGACAAAATTCGGTAAATCTCTGCGTAAGTGTCATTTGGACGAATTGCCGCAAATTTGGAATGTGTTGAAAGGCGAAATGTCTTTTGTTGGTTATCGTCCTGAAAGAAAGTATTTTATAGATCAAATAATGAAGCATAATCCAGATTATCAGTTGTTGTATCAAACAGCCCCAGGTATTACTTCGATGGCTGCGATAAAGAATGGATACACGGATACGATGGATAAAATGCTTGTAAGGCTTGAGATGGATCTTGACTATCTGAAAAATCGTAGTTTATTGCTTGATTTGAAGATAATTTTTCAAACATTTTTTAATATCTAATTATTAGAATATCAATCATGAAGAACATTCTTGTTCACAAACTTCTTTTTCTGTTTTGTTTTATTTTTGTGTGCTTGCCTGTTTTTTCGCAGTCGATGACTGATGAGCAGGTCATTAGATTTGTACAGCAAGAGAAAGATAAAGGTTCTACTCAGCAGCAAATTGTAAGCAAATTGTTGCAACGAGGAGTGACAACTGCGCAGTTGCGTGAGATACGTAAGAAGTATGAAGCAGAACAGGTAAATCTGGGTGCCTCTGATTTGACAGGTAAAGATGCTCGGAAAACGGTGACACGTATGCGCCAAGAAAGGCAGGAACGTGGTGAACAGGGGCAGATGCAGAATAACTATATGATTCAGTCTCAATTCCGGAAACAGAATCGTTTTTATGGTACAAGAGAAGAACGTGAGGCTGCGCTAAATGAAGAAATTGCTTTCATGGATATTGATTCGTTGATATATTATCAGAATCTTTTTGACGAAAGTGAGAATGAGGTTTTTGGACGAAATATCTTTAATAATGAGATACTTACTTTTGAGCCCAACATGAATATGGCTACTCCTGCAAATTATCGTTTAGGAGCTGGAGATATGGTGATTATTGATGTGTGGGGGGCTTCTCAAGAAACAATTCAGGAAACAATTTCTCCAGACGGAGTTATTGTAATAGACGGAGTTGGACCTTGCAAGATTGGAGGAATGAGCGTTGCAGAAGCTTCTTCTTATCTGAAAGAACAATTAGGGAAATTTTATTCTGGTTCCAATATTCAGTTGGCAATAGGGGAGACTCGCAGCATTCAGGTGCAGGTGATGGGAGAGGTGAAAATGCCTGGAACTTATACGCTTAGCTCATTGTCATCCGCTTTTAACGCTTTGTATGCTGCTGGTGGAATTAGCGATATAGGTACGTTGCGTGACATTAAGGTATATCGCCAGAGTAAATTGGTCGCAACAATTGACGTATATGATTATATCATCAATGGTAATGCACAAGGGGATATTCGACTGGATGACAATGATATTGTTGTTGTCGGTCCATACGATGCTTTGGTTGAGATTCGAGGAAAAGTAAAACGTCCGATGTTTTATGAGATGAAGAAGAACGAGAGTTTATCTTCATTATTATCATATTCGGGAAGTTTTTCAGGAGATGCTTACAAGAAGAATATTCGAGTAACTCGTAAAAACGGAGCGGAATATTCTATATATACGGTAGGTGAATTTGATTGGAATAGTTTTAGCATGTCAGATGGTGATTCTGTTTTTGTGGACAGTATCATTCCTCGCTATTCTAATATGGTGGAAATTCGTGGAGCTGTCTTCCATAGTGGGAAGTACCAAATGGATGGGCAAATTAATACGGTAAGAGAACTTGTAAAAGCTGCGGAAGGATTACGCGAGGATGCTTTTACAGCTCGTGCAGTGATGCATCGTCAGAAAGAAGATTTAACATTGGAGGTGCTTGCTGTTGATATTAAAGGCATAATGGATGGTTCTGTTGCTGATATTCCTCTCAGGAAAAATGACGTATTGTTCATTCCAAGCAAGCTTGAAATGGAAGGAGAGCGTACATTATCAATTATGGGTGAAGTTCATTATCCAGGAGTTTACGTTTATGCAGCAAATACGGCTCTTGAAGATTTGGTTCTTCAAGCTGGCGGCTTGACAGATGCTGCTTCTGCTGTAAAAGTAGATGTCTATCGACGAATCAATAATCCAAATGCTATGGAAGATGATGAAAATCTGATAGAAACGTTTTCTTTTGCATTGAAGGATGGTTTTGTGATAGATGGAGAACCTGGATTCATTCTTGAGCCTTATGATCAGGTTGTTGTAAGACAGACCCCTGTTTATGCAGAACAGCAGAATGTGGAAATATCAGGTAGTGTGAATTTTGCTGGGTTGTATGCCATGACAAATAGAAACTATAAATTGTCAGATTTGGTAAACGCAGCAGGGGGGCTTAGTTCGTTTGGTTATGCGAAAGGTGCTCGTCTTGAAAGGAAAATGACGGAAGAGGAACGCAAACAGCAAGAAGAGTCTTTGCGGGCTGCACAAATTGCACTTTATGAAGAGTCTATGCAGAGTGAAAATAAGAATTTTGATTTGAATCGTGCAGATTCTCTGCTCTTGATGAAACTTGATGTCGGTAACTCTTTCCCTGTTGCTATTGACTTGGAAGAAGCATTGAAAAATCCAGGAGGTGAAGAAGATATTACTTTGCGTGAGGGTGATAAACTCATTATTCCTCAGTATTCTTCCACAGTTAAGATTAGTGGTGATGTAATGTACCCAATATCAATGAACTATAAGGAAGGGGAATCGCTTAAATATTACATCAAACGTGCTGGTGGATATGGCGATAATGCACGGAAAAACCGAGTTTATGCTGTGTATATGAATGGTTCTGTAGAATTGATAAGTCATTCAAGTAAAAAAGCGATACAACCAGGCTGTACAATCGTAGTCCCATCGAAAGAACAGAAGAATAAGATGACCACAGCCGAATATGCGGCAATGGGAACTTCTGCGGCATCAATTGCTACGATGATGGTCACAATCGCAAACATCTTGAAGTAAAATCCTGATGATGAACGAAAAATATGATTTTCTGATAGTGGGAACAGGGCTTTTCGGTGCGGTTTCTGCCTATCTGTTGAAAAAGAAAGGATATTCTATCCTGATGATAGATAAGCGAGATCACATAGGAGGTAATGTGTATACAGAGAATGTCAGAGGCATAAACGTTCATAAGTATGGCGCTCATATCTTTCATACTGACAATAAGGAAGTTTGGCAATTTGTTAATAGTTTTGTTGAGTTTAATCGCTACACAAATTCTCCTGTTGCATGCTATAAGGGACATCTGTACAATTTGCCTTTTAATATGAATACTTTCTATCAGATGTGGGGGGTGAAAACACCTGAAGAGGCAAGGAAAAAGATAGAAGGACAAAAGAATGAATATCATGTAAATAGTCCTCAAAATCTTGAAGAGCAGGCGATAAGTTTGGTAGGTAAAGATATTTATGAGATTCTCATCAAAGGTTATACTCAGAAGCAATGGGGACGTAAATGCTCCGAACTTCCTGCTTTTATTATCAAACGTTTGCCTGTTCGATTTACATTTGACAACAATTATTTTAATGACAAGTATCAGGGTGTCCCTAATGGGGGGTATACTTTGTTGATAGAGAAGATGATAGAGGGATGTAATGTGCATCTTAGTATAGACTATTTTGACCATAAAGAAGAATTAGATGCTTGCGCAAATCGTGTGATATATACAGGAGAAATAGATAAATATTTTGGTTATAAGTATGGTCATCTTCAGTATAGATCTGTTTCTTTTGAAACCGAATTGTTGGAAAATGTGGAAAATTATCAGGGTAATGCCGTAGTTAACTATACGGATGTTGAAACACCTTATACACGCATCATTGAACATAAGCATTTTGAGTATGGAACTCAGCCCGATACGGTTATTTCACGTGAATACAGTAAAGAATGGCTTCCTGGCGATGAGCCTTATTATCCTGTCAATGACGATAAAAATATGGAACTTTATGCTAAGTATAAAGCTCTTGCAGATGCTCAGGAAAAAGTTTTTTTTGGTGGACGCTTGGCAGAATACAAGTACTATGATATGCACAAAGTGATAGAACGGGCGATGGAAATGGTTGCTCATTTTTAATGACAGATGAAAATTCTTCATATCATATCATCTCTTGAACTTGGCGGAGCGCAACGTTTGCTTTCAGATATGCTGCCCATTATGGCGAAGCAGCATGATGTTTCTTTGTTGGTGAATGTGCAGATGCATAATGAATTACAGGAGAAAATAGAAAAGGCAGGTGTTCATATTATCTCTTTAGAAAAGGCAGATGTCTATAGCTTTAAGAATATTTGGCGAATTGCGAAAAATATGAGAGGAATGGATGTTGTTCATGTACATTTGTTCCCCTCTTTATATTGGGTGGCATTAGCCAGCCTGTTTGTTCCAGCAAGGCTTATATATACAGAGCATTCAACGTCTAATAAAAGACGAGGTAAATGGTATTTTAGACCTGTGGAGAAATTCATATATAATCGTTATTCTAAGATAGTAGCTATTAGTCGACCTGTATGTAAGGCACTTGCGGAATGGATTAGAAAAACTCCTAATAGTAACAAGTTTGATGTAGTGGAAAACGGAATAGATTTATTCCATTTTATATCAATTCGTGATGGAGTTTTTAATCCGAAAAAGATTATTATGGTATCTCGATTTGCTAAATCAAAAGATCATTTTACTGTCATAAAAGCGATGCAATATATACCTACAGATGTACAATTGATATTTGTAGGAGATGGTGAAACGATGCCTGCGTGTAAAAAGCTTGCAGAAAATATAGGAGTGGATGATAGGGTACATTTTGTGGGGGCACAATCAAAGGTGTCTTCGTGGTTAAGTGAGTCTTATATTGGAGTGCAGTCTTCTCATTGGGAGGGATTTGGACTTACTGCTGTAGAAATGATGGCAGCGGGTTTGCCAGTTATTGCGTCAAACGTGGAAGGGTTAAAGCAAGTTGTTGATGGTGCTGGTGAATTGTTTACCTGTGGTGATGAAAGAGAACTTGCTCAAATTGTTAATTTGCTTTTGAATGATGAGGATATGTATAAAGAAATGCAGCAGAAGTGCTTATCACGTGCAAAACTTTATGATATTCATACAACGGTAGAAGCATATTTGAAAATATATAAGGAGGTTTCAGTATGAAGAAGTTGTTGATGGTGGTGAATGAAGACCGATTCTTTCTAAGCCACAGAAAAGATATTGCATTGAAGGCGCAGATGGAAGGGTTTGACGTGAAGATTGTTTGTAAAGACACGGGAAGATCGGAAGAGTTATGTGCATTAGGATTGTCTATGATTGAATTACCAATCAATCCTACTGGTACGAATTTGAGAGAAGAGTTTGCAACGATGTTTTTTTTATTGAAGCTCTATCGTTCGGAACAGCCTGATATTGTCCATCATGTTGGTTTGAAAAATATTTTGTGGGGAGGAATTGCCGCAAAGCTTGCGAAAGTGAAAGGTGTAGTTAATGCGGTTTGTGGATTAGGAGTTTTGTTTGCAGGCGAACAACCATCTTTTATGGCTCGTGCAATAATGCGCGTAATGGCTGTGGCAAATAGAGGAATGAATGTATCTGAAATATTTCAGAATAGAGATGATATGCAACTTTTTATATCCCATGGAGTTGTGAAGCCTTCTCAGTGTGATTTTATCAAAGGTTCAGGAGTTGATTTGGATATGTTTTCCAATGTTTCTAAACATTCCGATGGAAAGATTCGGGTTATTTTCACAGCTCGTATGGTAAAAGAAAAAGGAGTTATGACGCTTATAGAAGCGGCAAAAAAACTGCGTTCCGAATTTGGTGATAGCGCAGAGTTTCTATTGTGTGGCGATCTCTCCAGCAATCCTGATGGTATCAAAAAAGAAGATTTGGAAGCATGTTGTGATGAATCTTATATTCAGTGGCTTGGCTATCGTAGCGATGTAAAGCAGCTGCTTCAATCTTCTCATATTATGGCATTCCCTAGCTACTATCGCGAAGGACTTCCCTTATCGCTTATTGAAGCGTGTGCAGTAGGGCTTCCCATTGTGACATGCGATTCTATTGGTTGCCGTGATGCTGTTGATGATGGTGTAAACGGCTTTCTTGTTCCTCCACGTGATAGTGACGCTTTGGCTGATAAGTTGAAGGTATTATTCTTGAACAAGTCGTTACGCGAGGCAATGGGCAAGAAAGGACGCGAGAAAGCCGAGAATGAATTTGCTCTACAAGCAGTTGTAGATAAGCATCTTGCTATTTATCGGAAGTTAATTGTTTGACAATTTTTGCAGGATTACCTACTACTACACAGTTGTCTGGAATGTCTTTCACAATAACGCTTCCAGCGCCAATTTTTACGTTATTGCCGATACTGATTTTACCCAGCACGCAAGCATGGCATCCTATGGATACGTTATTGCCGATAGTAGGACGTCCGCTTTTTCTGCTGCCGATTGTTGTACAATGAAGGCAGCGGAAGTTATCACCGATGGATTCTGCGTTGAGCACGGTGGAGTAAGGATGAGCGAACCAAAACCCTTTGCCTATGCGTGTTGTTGGAGAGATGAGGAAACTGCAGTCACCAGAGCGATACCAGCCTATGAGCAACGACCATGCAGGGCCGATGCGATGGTAGAAAAGTTTACGGTAATATCTGTTGTTATGGAGTTGGTGAAAAAAAGCTAGTGTGTGAGGTAAGCGGATTGTTGTCTGCCCACTGAGGACATCAAGGTCGCTGTTGATAAGGTGGCGAACTTTACTGTTCAGAGTGTAAATGAGTATATGTGGTACATATAACCAACTAAAGCAACAGGCTCCAATTACTCTTAGGAGGTCGCGTATTTTTTTAGGTTCTAAATTCATGGCTTTGTTATTGTCACGCGGTTGTTTTTATATGTGAGTCCTTCTATTTTTATATCTTGTCCGAATTTCACACTGGTTGGTCGACGGAATGTGTTACCTATGAACTCCCAGTTGCGTGTGCGTCCTGTTCCGTCCCATTTCCAAGGGTCAGTGTTTTTGTCTATATAATTGTTTTTCACGATAATGTTGCTTGCTGTGTAGTCTTTCCATACATAGAACCGGAAAGCTCTTCGGCTATTAGTGATTCGGTTGTTTGTTATTTCTATATTGTGGGCAGGTGCTCCCTCTTTGTTGGAAATGACGCTGATTGCGCCGTTTTTTCCTTGGCAGTTGTCAATTTTGTTTTCTCTGATTTTGATATTGTCAACAGTATAGGCTGTGTCATTTGCCTCAATGTCAATTGCCCCTGGCATCGTATGATACGATGTGTTGACGATTCTGTTATTTTCTATAATTACAGATTGACCGTTAATTACAGAAATGCCATTGCGGTTACAGAACTTATATCCGTCTATGCGATTGTTACGTATTATAATATTTATGTTGCGAGCACGTTCTCCCGTTTGTACATTGTCTCCATAATGGTTTAAGCAGATGGCGTCTCCCCAAAAGTTTTGGAACTCGCATTTTTCAATAATTAGGCCATTTACTCCCATAAGATTTACTGTGTGGCAGTGTTCTTGATAGCTGTCCCAATTTGTACTCTCATTTTGTACAGTAAATGTCAATCCCTCAATTTTGATGTCACGGATGGAATTCTTGATGTCGTATGGCTTGCTGTAGATACACAGCATGCCGGCCATCGTTTTGCTTGTCAGTATAGCTCCTTTTTCACCCGTTAGTTTGATGCCTGTGCGGTTAATGCCTATATGGTAGGGCTTGTTAATTTTATAGATGGGGTGGTGCATGCTTTCCAGAAGATAGATCCCTTTTGGAAACTTCACTTCTTTACATATCTTTAAGATTGAGTTAATGTTTTCTGCATCATCTCTTTTCCCATCAGCGTAACACAGCCATTGAGCATTAAATACTGAATTTCTGATTGTTCCGCTTATTGTGGTTCCTTGTAATTTTACGTTCCCTTTTAACAATGTTCCGTTTAACACTAAATCACACGAAATAGAGCCCCCGTCGAATAGTATAGTTATGTCTGGCGGAAGTTGAATTGTTTCTTTGGTCTTATGATGGTTCTTTATAATATAAGTGGCGCCAGGTTCGCGAAAAAAATCCTTTAATTTTGTATGGGCTGAGTCTTCGAATGTTTTTGCGCCCATAGGAAAAATCTGTAGGAAAAAGTAGCAAAAAATAAACACGAATGTACGCATGGTGAGAATCGATTGAGAATTAGGAAGAACTGTTAATTACTTCTTTGGGCTAAGTTGTTCCTAATTTAAGCATCCTGACAATCCATATGAAAAGCCCATATATTCCCAAATCTATTCCGACAATGTAGGCTGTCTGCATTCCTCCTACATATAGTCCGTAGTTAATGAGGCAGATAGCCAGGAATAGGGTAATTGTCACAGCCAGAGTTTGGTGCATGTCAAGCCCCATTTGCATGATGCAGTGGTGGATGTGAGTTTTGTCTGCATCAAACATGCCTTTCCCTTTTAGTTTACGCTGTATTGCTACACGGACAACATCTATGCATGGCAAAAATACTAGCGTGAATGAGACGAGGAGAGACTCTTCTCTGTATGGGAACCCGTTGGGTTCGTTAGACATCTGGTATTTGATGGCAAGATATGCTATGACATAGCCAAGGAAAAGGCTGCCTGAATCGCCCATGAAAGTCTTCAGTCTTCCCACTTTCCCATACATGTTGAAGAAGAAGAAAGCGAGCGTTGCACCTGCCAGGCTGACGCTGATGAAAGAAAAAAGAAAAGCATTCAGTTCATAATAAAGGTAGGCGTATGAACTTAAGATGAGAAATGCTAAACTTGATGCAAGTCCGTCAATACCGTCAATCAGATTCATTGCATTCACAATGAGTACAATAACAAAGACGGTTAATGGGTAGCTTGCCCATATTGGTATTTCATATATGCCAAATAATCCGTGCAGATTGGTAATCATTAAGTTACATAAAGGGAATAGCAGGGCCGCTATTAGCTGTATGACGAATTTGTGTGATGCTTTTAATCCCTTCACATCGTCAATAATTCCGATCAGGTAAATCATGAAGGCTCCTACTACCATCATTACACTTGATATTCCCCATTCGAAACTCTGATTCAATCCGATGTAAACCAGTAGCAGAGATACTGTTACACCCAATCCTAATGAGGGCATGAACAGAAGACCTCCCAATCTGGGAATGCCCTGCTTGTGTACTTTGCGTGAGTTGGGAAAATCGAGCAGTCCTTTCGAATTGCATACTTTCACAATAAAAGGAATGCCAATAAGGGAAAAAATGAGGCTGACCATAAAGGCCGCTATTATATATGTAATGTGTGGTATCATTAGAAGTAAAGCCTTTTTTTACTATTATTAACGTAAAAATATCTTTTTTATTATGAGCAGTTCATGTTTTTTTTGAAAAAATAGTGTTGAGATATATAATGCTACCTATCTCCTGTTTTTGTTGTGAGTACTGTATGAAAATTGATCTGCCCTGCATCGACTTTTCGTTCTGCCCCACACCGTAATTTCGATGTAGGGCAGAACGTATTTCTGCAGAATGAACCATTTCTTTGTTGGATTACATTCTCTTTTATTGTTCATGATTTTGCAAAACTTTTGTGCTTATTTATCGTTTTAATATCAATGCTCTCAAGATGTGTGCTATGTAGGTTCTTGTGGAATAATTATTGATGGTTAATAGTTAATTATTTTGTTGAGTCAATCTTTTGTTGTATCTTTGTCCTCTCAGAGACTGATAGAAAAATAAGGATAAAAACTGATTAAAGATTATGGACGAAAAGAAGAATGTGAAGTTGGATATAGACTTTAAAAAGATCTTTTGTACTCTCAAAAAGCGCAGAATGCTTTTTTTGAAGGTCTGGGTGGTGACATTTATATTGTCGTGCGTGTGGATACTCCCTCAGCCGAGGTATTATACGGCAGAAGTTTCTGTTGCTCCTGAATCTGCTGATTCAAAGGGGGCTGGTGGTTTAGCATCGCTAGCTTCTGATTTTGGATTAAATTTAGGTGGTGGTTCTGCAGATGCTATTTACCCTCAGCTTTATCCAGATGTGATGGCATCAACCCGTTTTCTTGTAGAAGTCTTTGACATTAAGATTAAGACTTTGGATGGTGAGGTGGAAACTGACTATTATTCTTATCTGAAGAGTCATCAGAAAGAGAATCTTCTACTGTTGCCTTTCAAAAAATTGAGGAATTGGGTGAAGTCTTTTTTTGAAGAGAAAGATTTTGTTCCAGAAGGAGACGGTAGTGCGCGTTTCAATCCGTTCTTTTTATCTCGCCATACGGAAAGTTTGATCAAACAAGTTCAGGAAAATATCGTGTGTACCTACAGCCGTACAACAGATGTTGTGACGATAACTGTGACAGATCAGGATCCGTTGGTGTGTGCACTTTTAGCAGACAGCGTGAAAGGTCGTTTGCAAGGGTTCATCACAGAGTATCGAACAAAGAAAGCACGTGTAGATTATGAGCACTATAAACAGTTGGCTATGGAGGCGCGGGCTGATTATGAAAAAGCCCGTGATGCGTATGCAGCATACGCTGACGCTCATAAAGGAACACAGACAGAGAAAGTCAGAACTCAAATGACTGATTTGGAAAATGAAATGAGCATGAGGTATAATGTATATAGCGCAATGACAACTCGTGAACAGGCAGCGATGGCAGAACTGCAGGCTCGCACTCCTGTATTCACAACGCTTACCAATGCAACTGTGCCTCATAAGCCAGCTGGACCGAAACGTATGATCTTTGTAGCGGCAATGCTTTTCTTGGCAACAGTTGGAACGGTGATGTATTTATTCCGTAGGGAATTGAAGGAGTGGTTTTGATTGTGTGATAAACGGGACAAATGACTGCATCTAAGCATAAAAGACAAATTGTTGTTTTGTATGTGTCAACACTTCTTGGAGTGTTGCTAGGTGTGCTATCTTCTATCGTGAACACCAATGCCTTGGATCCTATTGACTATGGTGATGTGAGGTATGTACAGAACATCATCAATTTTATCGCGACTTTTTTGCTTTTGGGGTATTTTGTTTCAGGAGCTAGGCTGATGGCCTTGTCTGACGATAAAAGATATGTCAGCAGGGTTAAGGGTATGATGATTATTATCTTAGCCATAGCCTGTGTGTTGCTAGGTGTGTTGCTAGGTGTGTGCTATTTCTTGCATACAGATAGGCCTGCTGTGGCAAAGCTCTTTCTTGTCTCTATCCCTGTATGCGCGTTCCCACTTTTTATGAATTATATTGATAAAACGACTCAGGGAGACAACCAGATGGGACGTCTTGCATTGGCAAGAATATTGCCGTATTTGGTGTATGTCCCATTGGGTTATGTGCTGTATTCTCTGTATGGCGCAACCTCAGAACGTATGGTTCTTTTACAGTGGGGTGTCTATTCATTGGTATATGTTGGAATAATTATTTCGACAAAACCATTGTTTCGTAACTTGAAACCTGTATGGCACAGTTTGAATGAGGAAAACAAACGGTATGGCATTCAGCTGTATGTCGGTTCGCTAGTTATGGTTGCAACAAACTATTTGGCTGGCATTTCTTTGGGCTTTTTCAATGAAGACAATAGCGAGGTGGGTTTCTATACCCTGGCTCTTACCGTGACTGCACCTCTGGCTGCTTTGCCAGCCATTGTAGGGACGACTTATTTCAAGAAATTTGCCAAGCAGCCATGCATCCCACCTAAGGTGATAGGTTTTACTGTATTGATGACAGTTATTACCTGTGTATGTTTTCTCTTGATAATTCGCCCTTTAGTAATCTATCTCTATTCTGAGCGTTATGCAGTTGTAGGCTCTTATGCGTCATTGCTATCTGTGAGTTTTTGTATTCACGGTCTGGGTGACATGTTCAACCGCTATCTGTGTTCGCATGGACAGGGAGTATCTGTGAGAAATGCAAGTATTGCAAATGGGGTGTCTAAAATCCTCGGTTATATCGTATTGGTCGCATTGTTCAATACGAATGGCGCGATTGCAACAACAATCATTTGTGATGTGATATATTTCTTGTGCTTAATCTATTCTTATGTAAAATTTGTGAAGAAGGAGGAAGGGCATGAATAAGTACAAGTTGATAGTGTTTGGCGACGAATGGGATGTGTATAAGGTTGCTTATCGCGACTGGATTGAGAATCCTAAGATTTTATATATACCTACATTCAGACCTAAGGGTTTCTTGGGTATGTTGCAACGGATACATCTAAATCCGAAATTGAATGCCGTGGTGAACCTTCCTTGGAAATGGATGTGGAATAAAAGTATTCTGCGGAGCGTGGGGAAAGGGAAAACCTGTTTCCTTATACTTGACAGGTGGTTGCGTATGGAGGGAGGAATTGCTTTATTGCCATATCTGCGGAAGCATTATCCTGATGCTGTAATTGTCTGCTATGCACAGGATTTGTTGGAGAAAATAGAAGACCTTTATTCGAAACGGGCTGTAGATGTAGATTATGTGAAGAGATATGCCAACTTGTTTGTCAGTTATGACAAGGATGATGCCGCGAGATATGGCATTTTATATCATCCAACAGTCTACTCCCCTGTACAGAAGGGTAATGGGACTGGAGACTTTCACTACGATTTGTTTTTCCTTGGCCGTGACAAGGGAAGATTAGACAAGTTGGTGAACATTTGCAAGGCTGCAAAAGAGCGAGGATTAAAATGCCGTTTTGTGATGTTGGGTGTGCCGCAGAAAGATAGAATTGAATGTGAAGGAATGGAGTATGAAAATTGCTCTGTCCCATATATGGAAAATCTGAGATGTTGTGCAGAGAGCCGTTGTGTCGTAGAACTATTACAGACTCAGGCTTCAAGTCCGACATACAGAACTTGGGAGGCTATTTCACTCAATCGAAAATTGCTGACAAATCAGACGGTCATCAAGAAGGAACATGTGTATGACGAGAGATACATATCGGTATTTCATGATGTGGATGATATTGATTGGAATTTTGTGAAGAAACCGATTCCTTTTGCAGATACAAACCCTTTTCAAGAAAAGATAAGGCCAGAAGCATTGATTCGATTTATGGAAAGAGAACTGAAAATAGAAATAGAGAGATAAGATATGAGTATCTTCTATGTCATATTCATTTTGTTGACAGCATATTTTTCTTATCGCTATGATCGCATAGAAGAGTATGATAGCCATAAACAGCATCGTTACTGGCTGATGTGTGGCTATTTGGTATGTCTTACAGGATTCAGCTATGGTCTTGGCGGGGATAAGTTTGTCTATATGAGAGAGTTTGAAGCCTATCCGGAAAGTTTGGAAGAAGCGGCAGATTTTATATGGATTCAATTTATGTTGAATGGACAAATGCCGCTTTGGACGCTAGTGAACGCTTTTGCTAAGGTGATTTTTAACTCTTTCTATGCGGTTCAGCTAATACAAAGTGCAGTAGTGAATATTGCCGTGTGTTATGTGATTAGCAAGTATACCCATCGCTGCTTTCTATTTATGATTGTTTATTTTCTTACTCTTCAATATTTTGTGTTCAATACAGAAGTTATGCGAGAAGGTTTTGCTTTGGCATTTGTGCTTGTTGGCATGCATGGTTGGTTGAGTGGAAAAAAGTGGCTGTTTTTTGTGACTTTGCCTATTGGGTTGCTGTTTCATGTATCAGCAGTTATAGCATTGTTATTTCCTTTTGCGTTCTTTAGAGTTTCTTGGAAAACTTTGTTTTTTGCTTTCTTTATATCTTTTAGTATCTGGTTGCTCAGCGATATCATTTTAGGTAAGGTGATGATGTCTGTTTTGGGTGGTATGGGTGCACTTGTACAAAAAGTTCTGTTCTATTCTATTCAGGCAAGTACCATATTCGGTTTTTTGCGTTCCGCTATTACTTATCTCATATTCCCATTTATCATCATGTATACTGTTATGCAAAACGAGACAGATTCTGTAAAGCAAAGATGTATGGAACGCATGATTGCATTTATGGTATTATTAGGCATAGTGGTGAGTGCTTTTGCTGGTTTTGCACGTTTCTATAATTATACTAGAGTGTTTTATCTTGCATTAATGGCGGAATTTATATATACGTTGTTCTGGCAAAAAAAACATTTATTTATAAGATGTGGTACATTGTTGGGTACAGTTTTTCTGATAGCTTTGCAATATATGGTGTCCTATAAAACAACTCAGACACATTACTATGATTATTTCTTTCCGTATACTTGTATTCTTGATGAAAGTAAAGATGTATATATACGTGAAATAGCGCACCAAGAGGCTGTTATGGCGGAAGAGAAAGATAATAATGTTCGCAATATTGAGTAGTAAACTGCAAATATAGATTCTATATGCATATACTTATTTCTGCAAATTCATACCCTTCTCGAAAAAATCAACTGACGGCATTTGTTGCTGTATTAGCAGAAGAGATGGTGCGTCAAGGGGTGGACGTTACAGTGGTTGCGCAGCAATCTTTGACTACATGCTGGAAACACAAAATACCCCTTTGTCCTCTAAAGGGTAAGGTGCTTGTAAATACTGTTGATGGATCACGTGAAATGACAATTTTACGACCACTGTCGCTAACCTTGGGTCAAGGACGTTTTGCCAAACTTTCACAGCGAATTAATCGTTTTGTGAAAAGAATTGCTGTAAATACGTTAAAATCCAAGCCTGACTTAGTATATTCCCACTTTTGGACAGCTGCCGATCAAATCATTGATTACGCCGAGAAATATAACATTCCGTCTTTTGTGGCATCGGGGGAAGATGAAATAAATATTGAACATTATATTGATTCACAGCGTATCACTAAACTTCGCGAAAACACGAAAGGGGTGATTTGTGTATCTTCTAAAAATAAGATTGAGAGTATTGCTCATCATTTGACAGAAGAAAAAAAATGTGTCGTGTTGCCTAATGCAATAAATGAAAAACTCTTTTATTATTCTGGAAAAAAGATTGCAAGAGAAAAATTGGGATATTTGCAAGATGACTTCATTGTGGCATTTTGTGGAAGATTTAATAAAAGAAAAGGCTGCCAACGGGTGTCAGAAGCTATTGATTTGCTGAAAATTCAGCGTATTAAATCAGTTTTTATAGGAATCCCTGCTGGTGCAGATATAGAAGAACCTTCTTGCAAAGGTATATTGTTCAAAGGAGCACTTCCTCATGAAGATATTCCGACTTATCTGAATGCAGCAGACGTGTTTGTGCTTCCAACTCTTGCAGAAGGATGTTCGAATGCAATCGTCGAAGCTATGGCTTGCGGATTGCCAATTATATCTTCTAATCTACCTTTTAATTGGGATCTTCTTAATGGAGAAAATGCAATTTTGGTGGATCCGATGAGTGTAGAACAAATTGCAACTGGAATAGAAAAACTTTTGAATCATCCAGCTTTGCAGCAGCAGATGTCGCTCTCAGCGTTAGCCACGGTAAAAGATTTAACGATAGAGAAAAGAGTTCGTTCAATCTTGCAATTCTTTCAGCAATGTGAACCTCGTATTAACGTGAATCTGGAGCAAGGCTTAATGTAGATAATTCATATACTTTAACCTTTACCGTATGCATAATCTTTTAAACACCGTGTTTGAAAGATTTCGTACAAGGTATTTAAAAGATTATGCATACGGTGAACTCGTGGAAATTTTGCAGGACTATCCTTGCTGATAATGAAAG
>CAJGCU010000001.1 GCA_904501945.1 uncultured Bacteroidaceae bacterium | reverse complement strand
GGGCATCATGTCCATCTTGGGCAACAAAGTTCCTGTGTCCTTAAAAGTGTTTCTCACAGCACTTGCAATAGCCGATGACCTTGGTGCTATCCTTGTTGTGGCTTTCTTCTATGGAGGTCAGATTGACCTCACTCTCCTTTTCATCGCCATTATCATATTGGCGATGGTGCGATTCATGAATACTCTAGGAGAAAAACGAATGGCTTTCTATCTCATTCCAGCCATTGTTGTGTGGTTTCTTTTCTACTATTCAGGCATACACTCCACCATGTCAGGTGTTGTCATGGCATTCATGATTCCAATGGAAGCACGATTCAACCATGCTTATTTGCGTAGAAGTAATCATAAATATATTGCTCGCATCCAGCACTATGACAATGAAATAGCAGAACAAGGCGTTCCTTTTCCAAATGGACCGCAACGCCATTGCCTACGTCGTATGAGTTACATCAACAACAACTCAATAGGTATGTCGTATCGCCTTGAACATGCTCTCAATCCATGGGTTAACTTTCTGATTATGCCTATTTTCGCATTGGCAAATGCAGGGGTTGTCATTCCTGATATCAGTTTCTTTAACATATTCCAACATCTTGATATTGAAGGGACGGGATTCGTCGGCATGGGAATATTTTTTGGACTTCTACTGGGCAAACCTATTGGTATCACGCTTGCTAGTTT
This sequence comes from uncultured Bacteroidaceae bacterium, assembly GCA_904501945.1. Classification (GTDB taxonomy): domain Bacteria; phylum Bacteroidota; class Bacteroidia; order Bacteroidales; family Bacteroidaceae; genus Minthosoma. The sequence goes on along the minus strand of CAJGCU010000001.1, from coordinate 65,101 downwards.
CATTGCAATTAAATCAAAAGTTGGAACGATGCCTGAAGGAGCGTCTTGGAAAATGCTCTTTGCCGTTGCCTGCCTTGGAGGCATCGGATTTACAATGGCCATATTTGTCGATACCCTATCTTTTGGCGATTTTGAGCCTCAAATAATAGAAACGCTTCGTTCTTCTGGCAAAATAGCTGTTCTACTAGGTTCCCTATGTGCAGGCATTCTCGGATCGGCACTCATCAATATATTTGCCATGATAGAAAACAGAAGGAGGGGAAATTAATGATTCCCCTCCTTCTGTTTTCTATGTTTTTGCTCTCTATTTCTCTCATTTGGAATCCTCATCCATGAGCACCACCATGAGACTTCGATAAAGAAAAAACGAAACTCGTGTCTTTATCCACGTCTAGCCTGTTCAAGAAGACTTTTTTGTTGTTCCGACAAATTGTCAGGTATTGTGACATCAAAAACAATGATGAGATCTTTGGTAGCACCATTGCTCATTGTGCCTCCCTTGCCTTTCAGACGAACCTTCTTGCCGGGCTGTGTACCCTGTGTCACTTTCAATTTAAACTTTCCGTATGGAGTGCTGACAATCAGTTCTCCGCCAAGCATGGCAGTCCAAACATCGATGGTCACATGAGCTTCAGTTTCAGTTGATTCTGCAGGACGTCGCGATGTCCGCGTACGCCGTCCTCCCATACCTCCAAAAATCTGCTGGAAGAAGTCGCTCATGCCACCTTCTCCACCCATATTGAAACTGAAACCTTCAAATGGATTCCCTCCCCCGTTGCCAAATCCACCAAATTGTTCTGCTTGTTTCCAGTTTTCACCATATTGGTCGTATTTTGCACGTTTTTCCGGGTCATTCAGAACTTCATAGGCTTCGTTCAGCATCTGGAACTTGGCCTTTGCTTTGGGATCGTCTGGATGCAAATCAGGATGAAACTGCTTTGAACGCTTACGATAGGCGGCACGTATATCCTTCTGAGAAATATCTTTGGGTACACCCAATATTTTATAGTAATCAATGAATGCCATGATGTTTTGAGTTTTATTTCATTAAAAAGTATGACAAAAAAGATGCCATTTGTCTTTTTTGACATAAAGGACATGGCATTTGTCATGAAATTGACATTTTTTTCTTAACTTTGTCAAATAATTATGCCATTTTAAACGTTGAGTTAGGTCATGGGCGAAGGGACAAAGCATCTGAAACTTATTTTCACAACGGACGTACACGGAAATTATTTCCCTTACGACTTCCGTCATGAACACTGGGGAAAAGGAAGTCTCCAGAGGGTGCATGCGTTTGTTGCCAGCACCGTTTTAGAAGCCCCTGGAAATACGATACTCATTGATGGAGGCGACATGTTGCAGGGAGAACCTACGGCATATTATTTCAACAATCACTGCAAGAATTCTCGCCATCGTGTAGCTGAAATATGCAACTATATTGGCTATGACGTGGCCGTGATTGGAAACCATGATATAGAAATGGGCAAAAGCATCTTCAACAAATTTACAGAAGAATGCAATTATCCCATTCTTGGTGCCAATGTTATTGACACACAAACCAATGAGCCGTATTTTCAGCCATACGAAGTTTTCTACCGACAGGGGCTTAAAATTGCTATAATAGGCTTTATTACGCCAGCTATCCCCCATTGGATTCCTAAAAAGACATGGGAGGGGATGCGATTTGAAGACATTCAAGAAAGCGCGGCTCGATGGATTGAAATTGTCAAAAGAGAAGAGAGTCCTGACTATATCGTAGGATTGATGCACTCTGGCATGAATGAGGGCATAGTAACTCCTGAATACAAGGAAAATGCGACTCGCGAGACGGCTGAAAATATTGAAGGTTTCGATTTGATTCTTTATGGACACGACCATTCCAGCAACATTGAGGAAGTCACGACAAAAAGTGGACGAATGGTTCCTTGTGTCAATCCTGGTTGTTACGCCTACAGCGTGGCTGTGATAGATGTTATCTTCAATATGGAAGAAGACAGAGTTGCCAATCATGAAACTCATTGTGCTCTTCATTATATCGGAACGCTTCATAATCAGCACGCTACATCATTTAAGAAGCATTTCTACCGTTCGTTCAATGAAGTTAAACATTTTTCCACCAGAAAGATTGGCACATTCCTCAATCGTGTAGATGTCACAGAGGCTTATTTCGGCTCCTCTGCTTATATTGATCTCATTCAGTCTTTGCAGCTGAAAATAAGCAAGGCAGACCTCTCGTTCACTGCCCCACTCTTTTTCAATGCTGCCATTGAAGCTGGCGACATCAAAGTAAGCAACCTATTCGACCTCTACCGTTTTGAGGATCGCCTTTATACCTTGCTGCTCACGGGGCAAGAGATAAAAGATTATCTCGAAATGAGCTATGCAAGCTGGATTCAGCAGATGCACTCACCTACAGATACCATGTTGCTTATCAGCCCAATGAAAAGCAATCCCAACCGGATGGGATTCAAAAACTTCATCTTTAATTTCGATTCGGCTGCAGGCATTCGTTATGAAGTGGACGTGACTAAGCCGGAGGGAGAGAAAGTTCACATTATCTCTATGGAAGATGGACGGCCCTTTCTCCCTAATGAGACATATACTGTTGCCATGACTGCCTACCGTGCCAATGGAGGAGGAGAATTGCTGACAAAAGGAGCTGGATTATCAAAAGAAGAGATTGATTCACGCATTATGTGTGTCAGCGAATATGACATCCGTCATTATTTGATGGATTACATCAAAGAAATAGGCACTATAGATCCACAACCTAAAAATCATTGGCGTTTTATTCCTGAAAATTGGGTTTCTCAAGCGAAAGAGCGAGAATACAAAATTCTTTTTGGGGAATAGACGTTTCAATACAGGATGTCAGCAAGCGTATGACGCCCCATCAACTTGCTCTGATCTACGTCGCCTCGAATTCCTTTCACGCTTCCTGTTGCTGTATATTGCCACATCACATATTCCTTATCCCCATTCAATTGAGGTTCCTCAAAGGTATATGAAGCTATGAAATATTTATAGGTGCTAAGTCGGGTATTTCCATAAATATACTTATTATAGAAATTTCTGCCTGTATAAATGATTGGCTTTTTACCGTATTCTTTTTCAAATAGTTGGCATAGTTCTAGCAATCGTGTCTGAAAAGCTCTGACAGAAACGCCTTTGATGACTTCTGCATCAATCACAGGAAGTAGATCTTGGCTTTTTGTATCTACCATCGACATGAAATGCTGGAATTGCGCTTTAGCTGAAAGGCGAGGACGAAAAAACAAATAACTTCCAACCTTCAATCCAACTCGCTTGCACTCTCTAAAATTGTAACGGTAGGTGTCGTCCGTTGTATTCACTCCCTCTGTAGCCTTCAGATAGACGTAGTTCACGTTGGGGTCTTTTGCGACTTCGTCCCAGTTGATACGACCCTGGTAGTGGCTGACATCTATTCCATGCAGTTGCTCGCTTGAAACGCGAGCTGACAACATTGGCATATTCAACACGCCCGAATGCCTGTCGGGCCTTGCTTGTGGAGCAATGGGGTCAGGCAGTATTTCTGGAATAATAAATTCCTCATGTTTCGTCTTTTTCTGTTTAGAGTCATTTTGAGCCCATGCCACAGAAAAAAACGAAGAGAATAATATAGCTACTAAAATATGTATATAGGAATGACGTATGCTTGTCATGTGTATCATCGTGAAATTCGCCACAAAAGTAGTCTTTTTAGTTCTAATTTACAACTAATCTGCCAACTCTTCACCATTTTAATGATTTTAAAGACTCCAAACACGTTACATATCATGAATAATGAGTAATTTTGAAGTCGAAAACAACAGCCACGACATTATGAAAAGAAATAAAGTTTTATCAGTAGCATTAGCGACACTCATTCTGACAAGCAGCTGCGGCACTACCTACCAAGCGGCTGGCGGAGTTACAGGAGCCATGATTGGAGGACAGGTAGGCGAAGCTATCGGGTTCCTCACGGGACACGGACCTTTCCGTGGTGAAAACAGCGCTCTCGGCAATCTTGTCGGCATGGGAGTTGGTGCCGTATTAGGTGTTGGCATCGCTTCTCAAATTGAACGAAACGAGCAAGCTGCAAACACACAAACTTATGATGCACCTTATGAAGACTACCAGACAGGAGGAGGCGCCTATATGGGTGCTGCACCTTCTGTTCGAACCAATATCTCCCCACTCAACTATATGGACGGAGATGGCGATGGCTATCTGTCTAAAGGAGAAACGATTGAGATAGAAGGATTCATTACGAACACAACACGCGAACAGCTCAATAATATAGTCATCTACCTGAGTACAGACAACAATAAAAACTGCAGCATATCACCATCTTTGACAACCTCGTTAGAACCAGGCCAAAGAATCAGATATACAGGACGCATACACTGCAAGAAAGCTAAAAAAAACCAAAGCGTTTCTGTACGCTTGAACGTTGCATATGCAGACAAAACCAACACAAGCAATCCGCTGGTGATTGGAATGAGATAAATCTTGTGAACCTCAGCAAGAAAGGCGAAACATGCACATAGCCTTTATAAAATTCTGAGCACCGTGTACGTAATATTACGCAGACGGTGTTTAAAACATCATAAGTACGGCAATGGCCACAGCAAGACGTTCTGCCATCGAAAGTCTGACATGTGAGCAAGATTTCTCTGGACAAATTCTTCCGCTTTCCTTCTGCGCACCCGCAAACGCCATTACGATGCACCCTTCATCGTAATTACGATACATACATCAGCGTAATTGCGATGAAGGGGAGATCCCTTTCAAGCATATGCATCTTTCAAAAAAGCAACAGCAAACATTGCAAAACGGAGACAAAACACAGATGAAATTATATAAATTACAATGGCCCTAACAAAAAAAATAAAATCTTCTGTTTTGTATGGAGAGAAATGCCTAACTTTGTAACTCTATTCTATCAAAGAACGAACAATATTATCAATAAGTTTACAATTATAAAATTCAGAAGAAAAATGGCTGACACAAAAAAAATCAAGACAGCTCTTGTATCAGTATTCCACAAAGACGGACTTGACGAACTTCTCGCAGAACTGAACAAAAACGGGGTTAAATTCTTGTCAACAGGTGGCACACAATCATTTATCGAAAGCCTCGGCTACCCATGCCAGAAAGTAGAAGACCTCACAACATACCCTTCAATCCTCGGCGGTCGCGTAAAGACGCTTCACCCCAAAGTGTTTGGAGGCATTCTCGGACGCCGCGAGCTGGAAAGCGACCAGCAGGAAATGGCAAAATATGAAATACCAGAAATAGACCTCGTAATCGTAGACCTCTATCCATTCGAAGAAACTGTTGCCAACACAAATGACGAGCCAGCCATCATTGAAAAGATTGACATTGGCGGCATCTCGCTCATTCGTGCTGCAGCCAAGAACTTCAACGACGTTGTCATCGTGCCAAGCAAGGCAGAATACAAGCCACTGCTCGACATCGTGAAGGCTCAAGGTGCCGAAACCACAAAAGCGCAGCGCAAGCAGTTTGCTGAACGTGCATTTGCAACATCAAGCCACTACGACACAGCCATTCACGAGTATTTCGCAAAGTAAAAAAACGAAGAATATATAAAGAATTGAATAAAAAAATGGGATTTTTCTCTTTGACTCAAGATATTGCGATGGACCTCGGCACCGCAAATACCATTATCACCTGTAATGGCAAGATTGTGGTGGACGAACCTTCTGTCGTTGCACTGGACAAGAAAAACAACAAGATGATTGCCGTGGGTAAAAAGGCAAAGATGATGCACGAAAAAACCCACGAAAACATCCGTACATGCCGTCCGCTGCGTGATGGTGTGATTGCCGACTTCTATGCCTGCGAGCAGATGATGCGCGGACTCATCAAGATGGTAAAGACAGGACACCATCTTTTCACACCTTCACTCCGCATGGTCATTGGAGTCCCTTCTGGATCGACAGAAGTAGAACTTCGTGCCGTTCGTGACAGCGCAGAGCATTCTGGCGGACGTGACGTCCACCTCATTTTCGAGCCAATGGCAGCAGCCATCGGTTGCGGCATTGACGTTGAAGCTCCAGAGGGACAGATGGTGGTTGATATAGGTGGTGGCTCAACCGAGATTGCAGTCATCTCCTTAGGAGGCATCGTCAGCAACAACTCAATCCGTGTAGCTGGCGACGAACTCACAGCAGACATTCAGGAATACATGTCACGCCAGCACAACGTAAAGGTGTCTGAGCGTATGGCCGAACGTATCAAAATCAATGTCGGTTCTGCACTCACCGACCTTGGCGAGAATGCCCCAGAGGACTTCATCGTGTACGGTCCAAACCGTATCACAGCCCTTCCAATGGAAATATCTGTATGCTATCAGGAAATCGCACATTGTATTGACAAGACCATAGCAAAAATTGAAACAGCAGTTCTGCAGGCTCTTGAACAGACACCTCCTGAACTCTATGCCGACATCGTGAAAAATGGCATCTGGCTTACAGGTGGAGGCGCTTTGCTGCGCGGCCTTGACAAGCGCCTTACAGACAAGATACAGATTCAGTTCCACGTCAATGAAGACCCATTGCACGCAGTAGCTAAGGGCACAGGCATTGCGCTGAAGAACGTTAATAATTTCCAGTTCCTTATGAGCTAACGTGCCATGCGTGCACTGATAGACTTAATCATAAAAAACAAGCACTGGTTTGTATTCATAGGCCTGGAAGTATTAAGCTTGGCTTTCCTTTTCAGCTATAATGGATATCAAAAAAGTGTGTATTTCACAACAGCTAATGACGTGGTAGGTTCAACCTACAACGTCATTAGTGGCATTACGTCCTACCTTCATTTGCAGGAAGAAAATCAGGCACTTGAACAGACAAACGAAGAACTTCGCCGGCAGATTATCGAAATACAGCGGCAAATAGACGAACATCATTTGGACAGCATTCTACGGATGCCTTCTTTGCCCAAGAAATACGATTTAGTTCATGCACAAGTCATCAACGGGACATTGCACAAGTCGAATAACCTTCTGACAATCAATAAAGGAGAGGCAGATGGCATTCGTCCTGAGATGGGAGTCGTATGTTCACAAGGTGTTGTGGGAATTGTATACATGACCAGTGAACATTACAGTATTGTGATGCCAATTCTGCATGTCAACAGTAAAATCAGCTGCCGACTGCGCAACTCAGAATATTTCGGCTCGCTGATATGGCAAAGAGGCTATGCCGACATTGCCTATGTGACTAGCATTCCTCGTCATGCAGAAGTTGCCCCAAAAGATATTGTTGAGACCAATGGATTTTCAGACATTTTTCCTCCAGGACTTCCAATAGGAATGGTTCATCGTATCAATGACTCAACTGATGGAATCTCCTATATGCTCCGTGTTAAACTATTCACAAATTTTACGACTCTACGCAACGTTTCTGTAATTACCAATTACCAATCAGCAGAACGTCGCCAACTAGAAGAAATGGCAGAAATGCATGATAAGCAATAGCTTGTCCCCAAGAAGGCACATCAAGAAACATCGCCACTAATTTATAACCCCAGCAAGATGAGTTCTACATTCCTTTTACGCACAGCAAGATTGATGATAATCTTATTTTTTCAGATTGTCGTTTTCAACCACATACACTTGTTGGGGTATATTACTCCTTTAGTGATTGGCTATATGCTGGTGTGCTTCCATCGCAACACGTCTCGCATAGCCGTTCTTCTATGGGGTTTTTCTACAGGATTTCTTTTCGACATTTTCAGTAATACGGCAGGAATGGCTGCAGCATCCTGTACACTAGTTGCGCTAATGCAGCCAGCATTGTTGCAGATGTTTTGCCCTCGAGATGCAGCAGAAGACCTTGTTCCGACCTTCCACAGTCTAGGTTTCTGGAGCTACTTGCTTTACATCTTTATCTTAATGCTTGTATTACATGGAGCATTTTATCTGCTTGATGCTTTTACACTCATAGATTGGCAACTCACAGCATATTCCATTATAGGAGGAAGTCTGTTTACGACGATTACCATTGTTTTGATAGAACTCATCGTGCGTTCTCATAAAAGCACCTCACATTTCAGTTAGCCAGCGATGAAAAACCATATTTACGAATACAGGAAATTTGTCATTGGCGGAATTGCACTTATTATTGTTCTTTGCTATATTGCCAGACTTGCTTTTCTTCAACTTTCCAACGAAGAATACAAGACCCGCGCTGATAATAATGCTTTCCTAAACAACGTCATCTTTCCATCTCGTGGCGTCATTTACGACCGCAATGGAGAACTCCTCGTTTACAATCAGCCAGCTTATGACATTATGGTTATCATGCGAGAAATTAAGAATCTCGACACACTCGACTTGTGCAAAACACTCAGCATGACCAGAGAGGAGTTTGACAACCGTATGAAGACCATTAAGGACAGAAATAAAAACCCTGGTTATTCCACCTATACTCAACAACTGTTCCTGTCTCAGATTCCAAGCGAAGAATTCAGTTTTTTCCAAGAAAAGCTATTTAGATATCCTGGATTCTATGTGCGTGAACGAACCATACGTAGATACTCGACCGAAAACTGTGCACATGTGCTGGGAGATGTGGCAGAAGTTTCATCTGCGGATGTTAAACGAGATGAATATTATGAACCAGGTGATTATATTGGTAAACAAGGAGTTGAACGCAGTTACGAGAAAGAGCTAAGAGGAGAAAAAGGCGTAGAAGTACTCTTGCGTGATGCACGCGGACGTATTCAGGGGCATTATCAGAATGGAGCTTTTGACCGTAAGCCTATACCAGGTAAAAACCTTACATTGTCCATCGACATCAAGCTGCAGCAACTTGGCGAACGTTTAATGCAAGGGAAAATGGGTTCAATTGTTGCAATAGAACCTGCAACTGGTGAAATTCTTTGCATGGTCAGCGCACCTTCCTATGACCCTCACCGTATGGAGGGAAAACAACGTGGAGCGCAAATGCTGGAAATGCAGCGAGATCCCATGAAGCCCATGCTGAACAGAGCGGTTTCAGGAACCTACCCTCCTGGTTCCACATTCAAGATATCTCAAGGACTCACATTTTTACAAGAAGGTATTATAACTTCATCTACGCAATATCCTTGTGTTGGAGGTTTTAGATTTGGCAAGTTAAAATTAGGCTGCCATGCACATGGTGCTCCATTACCCCTTGTTCCATCTATTGCCACTTCGTGCAACAGCTTTTTCTGCTGGGGATTATACAACATGTTCAACAACAGGAAAAACTATCAAAGCACACAAGAAGCCATGACTACTTGGAAAGATTATATGGTTAGCATGGGATTTGGATACAAATTAGGAGTAGATTTACCTGGCGAGGCTCGAGGGATGATTCCCAATGCAGAATACTATACTCGACGACTGGGGAAGTCGTGGTCGGCTCTGACCGTCATTTCTATCTCTATTGGACAAGGTGAAGTAACTCTTACTCCTCTGCAAATTGCAAATCTTGGTGCAACTGTGGCTAATCGAGGCTATTACATCACGCCCCATGTGGTTAAAGCTGTTGAAGGAGGAAATGTTGCCGACAGCTTATTGGTGAAGCATTTTACTAAAGTTGAAAAAAAGTTTTATGACATAGCTGTAGAAGGAATGCGTAGTGCTGTAACAGGAGGAACCTGTAGAGCTGCAAACAGCCTGCAATACGAAGTTTGTGGAAAGACAGGAACGGCACAAAATCGTGGACAAGACCACTCCGTATTCATGGGGTTTGCTCCTAAAGAAAATCCACAAATAGCCATTGCTGTTTATGTCGAAAACGGAGGCTTTGGTGCACATTATGGTGTACCTATCGGAGCATTAATGATGGAGCAGTATATCAACGGTTCTCTTTCTCCTGAAAGCGAAAAGAAAGCTGAAGCCTTCCAACAAAAACAGATTAATTATGGGACAAGAGAGAGGTAAGAGAGGTGTGTTTCTAAGCATTGACTGGATGACGATTGCTCTTTATGTGGTGCTCATCATCTGGGGATGGTTCAGCGTATGTGGAGCCTGCTATGACTTCAACAATCCAGATTTGTTCAGCTGGGAAACCAATTCTGGCAAACAGATTGTTTGGGCAGGAACCTCGCTTGTTTTGGCCTCTGTGCTTATGCTGATAGAAAAGAAGTTTTACGACACAGCGGCCTACGTCATCTATGGCGCATTAATGCTTCTACTCATCGTAACGATTATTATTGCTCCTGATACAAAAGGTTCGCGCTCATGGCTGCCTATAGGAAGTTCCATAAAACTTCAACCTGCAGAATTTGCTAAATTTGCCACAGCTTTAGCTTTAGGAAAATTTATGGGCGAATATGGATTTCGCATCAAGAAAACAAAGGACATTAGCATCGCCATTGCTCTCATCATGCTCCCCATGCTCCTTATCATCTGCCAAAAAGAAACAGGATCGGCCTTGGTATATTTTGCATTCTTTCTGACACTTTACCGTGAAGGCATGACGGGCTCACTCCTCTTTAGCGGATTCGCCTGTGTCGTCTATTTCGTTGTTGGAATGAAATTCTGCGATGATTACATCACAAATATGCCTGTTTCTATTGGAGAATTTTCCGTGCTGCTTCTCGCCATGATTTTCTCCATTGGCATGGTATGGATTTATTGCCGTAACACTCTGGCAGTAAAAATCTTAGCAGCATCCTGTCTGGGAACGACCTGCATTGCTATGCTGTTCTCCATGTATGTCATACCATTCGATGTCTGCTATGTGATGCTGGGACTTTGTATCCTCATGGCTACCTATATTATTGGTCTTGCCATTTATACACACATCTACAGATATGCTCTTATTGCGCTATTTGCAGTACTCTCCACTTCATTTTTCTATATTAGCAATAGTATCCTGAATCACATGGCGCCTCATCAGCGTACACGCATAGAGGTGCTGCTAGGCAAAAAAGACGATCCCAGAGGAGCTGGTTACAACGTCAACCAGGCTAAAATTGCTATTGGTTCAGGAGGACTCAACGGAAAAGGATTCCTGCAAGGCACGCAGACAAAGCTCAAGTATGTACCAGAACAGCACACAGACTTCATTTTCTGCACAGTAGGCGAAGAAGAAGGATTTATAGGAGCTGCAGGCGTGCTCATTGTTTATTTGTTCTTCATCTGGCGTCTCATCGTTGTTGCAGAACGACAACCTGACACTATGGGCCGAATATATGGCTACTGCGTGTTAAGCATTTTCCTTTTCCATCTCTTCATCAATGTTGGGATGGTATTAGGACTAACTCCTGTCATCGGCATCCCACTACCCTTTTTCAGCTATGGAGGCTCCTCGCTATGGGGATTCACCATCCTGCTTTTCATCTTTCTGAGGATGGACGCAGAACGAAATATGAAGAGACAATAAACCACATTCCAGCTTCTTGCTATACCACTATTACGTTACACCCTGCATCGTAATTACGTTACACCCTGCATCGTAATTACGTTACACCCTATAGCGTAATTACGGTACAAGGCGAAATATTTAATTACCTAAACTTATGCTTGATTTTCTCAAAACAAATGAGTATATTTGCAACAGCTAAGCTAAAAAAGATAGCTATGAAACGTTTTTTACATATCCTCACCATGTGTGTCTTGACGACATCACTTCATGCCCAAGGAACAGACACGACAAAAATCATGTCATACATTCAAAAAGCCATGAATTTCAACAAGGTTATTCCACAAGAAAAAGTGTATCTTCACTTTGACAATATGGGTTACTTTGAAAATGAGACAATGTGGTTCAAAGCTTATGTGACCAAAACAGATAATGGCTCCCCTACCAACTTGAGCAAGGTGCTGTATGTAGAATTGCTTAATCCTAGCGGAGATGTGATAAAGACACGCAAATATCCCATTGATGAAAATGGGCAGGCGCATGGAGACTTGATGCTCGACACCTTGCTGGGCAGCGGTTTCTACGAAGTGCGTGCATACACTCGCTACATGACCAACTGGGGAGTAAATGCTGTATTCTCTCGCGTTTTTCCTATCTTCAAGACTCCTAAGGAAGAAGGAAACTATAAGGATTTGACTATTCAGAACCGTCTCTACAAACAACGCGACCCTAACAATCGTGACCGTACAGATTCTCTTTATCTGAACGCCATCGGAGAGGGTGTTTACAGCAGCAAACTTGCAAAAAGCATTAGCATACAGTTTTATCCTGAGGGAGGACATTTGATTGTTGGCAAAAAGTGTAGAGTTGCCATGCTGGCAGTCGATGACAACGGAATCCCCTACCAAGCAGAAGGGTTCGTCATGAACGAAAAAGGAGATGTACTCTCAACCGTAAATACCGACAGCCTTGGCAGAGGCATGTTCGATATCATTCCCGACAGTGGCGCCTTATCTTTCCAAATGAAAAACTTGAAGGACAAAACACAGTTTTTCCAACTTCCTGCAGCTAGAAAGGAAGGTCATGCCTTACACTTTGATGTAATCAGCGAAGAGATGAGTGCATCCATTCAAACCACAGACAGCCTCTGTGGCGCCTTGTTAGGATATGTAGTAATGCACAACGGAAATATTCTGCTGGCAGATACGCTGAAAGCCGTTCCAAATATGAAAATCCTCTTAGACAGGAAGGCCATGCAGGAAGGAGTTCATCAGTTCACGCTGTTTGACACAAAAGGAGAAATTCAGGCAGAACGCCTCTTTTTCATCTGTCCCAAGCCAAACGACAGCGACAGCATACGCATAACATCTGCCACAAAGAGTCTCAAGCCTTGTGGAAAGGTTGAGCTAGAGCTTCAGACAGAGCCCAATGCCTTTCTCTCGTTCTCAGCCATCGATGCAGAAAACATGACGAACGGCAAACAGGGCAACATGAAGACATGGATGTTGCTTAGTTCAGAAGTAAAAGGCTATATCCATCATATTGACTACTACTTCGAAGCAGACGATGAGACACATCGCCAATCTGCCGATTTGCTCATGATGACACAGGGCTGGAGACGATATGACTGGAGATTGATGTCTGAAAAGTATATTTTCCGCAAATCGCAACCCATAGAGGACAAGTTTTATGTGTTTGGACAGTTGAAGGCATATCGAAAGAAAAATCCAGTTAGCTTTGTAAACATGGAAGTGATGCTTTACAACAAAGAAGGGCAAAGCCTCATAGGAAAGACTCAAACTGATTCCTTTGGTAATTACGCTTTCGAAATGCCTTTTGTGGATGGCAAGTGGAATATGCAAATTTATACAAAAAAAGGTACCCCCAAAGGCAACAAACGCAAAACCTATTATGTGGGAATTGACCGCCAGTTTTCACCTACTCCACGTTTCATTACACCTTTAGAGTCAGAAATACAGAAACCATTAAAACCAAATTTCTTTGTCAAAACCCAAAAATTTACTAATTTAGAGGAAGAAGCAGTATTCATTCCAATTACAAAGAAGACTCACATGCTTCAGAATGTAACCGTTAAAGCAAAACGCAGATACTTCACGAATGACGATTGGGCATATAAGAACGAGAATTTCGGACGCCAGTACGCTACGTTGTATTACGATGCCGACAAAGATTGTAATGACATTCAAGATAAAGGTCTTCCTGTTCCTTATATTTTTACATATTTAGAGGAAAGAAACTCTTTATTTGAATACTATCCTGCCCGCAGGTCGCTTAAAGTTAGAGAATATGTTAAATATGCTGGACGTGACATTATTTGGATTGTTGATAATGGAGAACGAAAGCATGTTCCTCCAGTGGCGGAACTATGGTTAGATGATATCAAATCCATCTATATAGTTCCTGGAGCCCCAGAAAATACAAATGGAAGTGTTAGCATTTATCTCTATCTCCATACAAAAGTGACAACAGAAAGTCAAAAGGGATTGCGCAGAACATACTTCCAAGGATTCAATGCTCCTTCAACATTCAAAATGGAGGATTACAGCATCATTCCTCCTATGGCAGACTTCAGAAGAACGATCTACTGGAATCCTAATGTCCGTACAGATGCCGAAGGAAAAGCAAAGGTTGAGTTCTACAACAACTCAACATGTCAAGAAATGTACATCAGTGCAGAAGGTATTACGTCTGATGGAAAAGTTTTGATAAATGAATAAAGAAACTTTGTCCCATAAAGCATAAAAGCATATCGGAAAGGCCATTCTTTTCAACGTTTGCTTAGATGTCGTATGTTTTTTTCTTAACTTTGCAGCGAAATATTTTAGAGATGAGACTTTTCTTACACATTATTATATATATAAGCATTCTTTTGTATCCTCTTTCTGCGTCTTCCATGTCCGACGACGGAGATTTCATTGTAGTATTGGATGCTGGACACGGAGGCAAAGATCCTGGAACAATCGGAACATCACGTTCGAACAGAGAAAAAGATATAGCCTTTAATATTACTATGGAAGTTGGAAGAATGCTGAAAAGCAACAATCCCAACATCAAAGTTGTATATACCCGTTCAAAGGACGTCTTTGTCGAACTTGGACGTCGTGCCGAGATTGCCAATGACGCAAAGGCTGACCTTTTCATCTCTATCCATGTCAACTCCTTGCCCAAAGGTTCTCGACGCAGCGTGAATGGTGTCCAATCATACACGTTAAGTCTTTCTACTGCTGAAACAAACCTCGAAGTGGAGAAAAGAGAAAACTCCGTCATTGCCTTAGAAGGCGAAGCTGCAAAAAAATATAATTACAATGCTACCCCAGAAAGCAACATCATGTTTGAACTGATGCAGGACCACGACATGAAAGAAAGTGTTGCTTTTGCCCAAACAGTACAGAACGAAATGATTCGTACAGGTGGGCGCAAAGACATGGGAGTTAGGCAAGCCAATCTGGCAGTACTGCGCCTCACTTATATGCCAAGCGTATTGCTCGAGGTGGGATTCATGTCAAATCCAACAGAAGAAAAGTTCTTGATGTCCAGCAATGGACAGAAAAAAATGTCAAACAGCATCTATAATGCTATTGTACAGTACGTATCGGCTAGGACAGGGCAACCTCAAGCATACCAACCTGCGATTGAAGCAGCACCTGAAGAAAAAGCAGCACCGGCCCAAGCTGTTACTGTTTCATCTAACACCCCAAAGATTACTTATAAAGTTCAGGTGTTAGCTGGAAACGTTAAACTCAAAAGTAATGACAGGCAATTCAAAGGTCTGAAATGCGAAATGCACACAAAAAACGGAAAGTACATTTATACTCATGGCGCTGCATCAACTCGAAAAGAAGCAGAGAAAATTCGTAAATCCATTTTGAAAAAATTTCCCGGAGCATTTATAGTTCAATTTGAGGAATAAGTTTAATATAATAACAGAGTAACGAATTAAAACAACCACAACAATATGAAAATCAGCAAGGAAATAAAAATCGCATTAGTAGCCATCGCTGCTATCCTGATTGTATATGTAGGAATCATCTTCCTGAAAGGACTCAAACTTTTCAGTAATGACGTTTCTTATTATGTCGAAATGACCGATGTACAAGGCATGCCCACAGCATCAGACGTACGTGCCAATGGTCTAAAAGTCGGTTTTGTGAAAGAAATCACTTTCAATCCAATCAAACAAAACTTGACTGTCGAAATCTGTGTCAATCCTGATTTCCAGATTCCCCAAGGCACTACTGTTTACATGACCAAGGAAATGCTTGGAAGTGCCATGATGAACTTGAAATTAGGAACAGACCCAACTGTCATCCTCTCGCCAGGTGACACCATCAATGGAACACCCATGACCGACCTTATGACTGCGGCCGGAAACATGATTCCTCAAGTTGAAAAAATGCTTCCGAAAATGGACTCTATCCTTTCTGCATTGAACACACTGGCTAACGACCCCTCTCTTTCAACGTCCATGCTCAATATGGCTACCATATCAGAGGAACTTAAAACTACTACTTCGCAATTAAATGGACTTCTAAGCAAAGATGTTCCGCAACTCATTTCTAAAACAAACAATATTTGCACAAACCTGGAGACAACAACCAATAGAATCAATCAAATTGACATAGTTGGCATGGCACAAAAGGCTGACGCAACTCTCAATAATGTGAACGACCTAACTTTCAAACTAAATACAGCAATGAAGAGCAAAGAAACATCGCTCGGCATGTTAGTCAATGACAATTCTATCGCCTTGCACATCGACTCTACCTTGATGAACTCTTCACGCCTGCTTGAAGACCTCCGATTACACCCTAAACGCTATGTACATTTCTCACTTTTCGGCAGAAAAGAAAAATAAAAAAAACAAAAAAAGAAAATATGAAAAAAGATACTATTTGAATTTTGTTCAAACAGTATCTTTTTTGTTTTATCTTTGTCAAATGTTATATAAAGAATGGAATAACAAAGAATTACATCTTTGTTATTTTCAATATCAAGATAGAAATTAAAAGTTCTTAACTTTTATAAAATACTAGTTTACAACACATTAATATTAGTTGATAAAATAAAATACTTTCTGAACTTAACAAACGTAAATGGCTGATATGAAGCATCTTTTCTTTAAGAATAAATAACAGCGCTTTTTATAAATTTTGATGTTTGAAAAAAAAAGGCGAACTTTGCATTCGTAAAAATCACATGAGAATCACTACTCTAAGCTAACGTAACTCTAATGGAACAAACTCCAAAACAACTGTGGGATAGATGTCTCGATATTATTCGCGACAATATCACACCAGAACAATTCGCGGCTTCGTTTGCCTTTGTCGAACTTCACAGTTTCGAAAATGGCAAGCTGGTACTTAATGTACCTAGCGAATTTGTCAAGAAGTTATTGGAGGACAACTTCCTGCCATTGATGGCTTCTACATTCAAAAGAGTATTTGGCGATAGC
Source organism: uncultured Bacteroidaceae bacterium (assembly GCA_904501945.1). GTDB lineage: Bacteria > Bacteroidota > Bacteroidia > Bacteroidales > Bacteroidaceae > Minthosoma. The sequence goes on along the minus strand of CAJGCU010000001.1, from coordinate 48,259 downwards.
ATCAAAGCATTATATTATAATGTGGCAGTGGTAAAAACAACGCCAGGTTGTGAAGTTGTAGAAAAAACCAATATTACTCCAAGAGTTACCAACGGAGAGCCACGTCTCGATGCCCGCAAATCACCAGACGATGTGACAGCTCCAATGGTACAAGATTTAGATTCTCAGCTCTACCCTCATTACCAGTTCGACAATTATATCGAAGGCGAGAGCAATCGACTGGCACGTTCTGTCGGTGAATCTATTGCCAATAATCCAGCAAAGACATTTAACCCATTCTTTGTATATGGACCTTCCGGATGCGGAAAGACCCATCTCATTAGTGCCATTGGAACGCGTATAAAAGAACACCATCCACAAATGCGTGTTCTTTACCTGTCTGCGCATCTTTTTACTGTTCAATATACAGACGCAGTACGCCAAAACAAGGTGAATGATTTTATCCGATTCTACCAAACTATTGATACGCTGATTCTTGACGACGTACAGGAACTTTCAGGAAAAATACAGACTCAAAACACTTTTTTCCATATATTCAACCATCTGCATATCAATGGAAAGCAAATTATCCTTTCTGCAGACCGTCCACCTATCGCCATACAAGGACTCGAAGACCGTCTTCTCACTCGTTTCAAATGGGGTATGCAAGCTGAAATAGAGAAGCCGACACGGAATCTACGACTAGACATTCTCTCTGCGAAAGTTGAAAAAGAAGGATTAAACATTCCATATAACGTATTGAAATTCATCTCTGAAAATTTAGATGAAAGCATCCGCGATCTCGAAGGCATTATTAATTCGCTCATTGCATATTCAGTTGTTTACAATTGTAGCATTGATATGAATCTTGTTAAGAAAGTCCTTCCAAGATTTGTAGAAAGAGATGAAACACCTATCACAATTGACCACATCAAGCAATGCGTTTGCAATCATTATAATCTGAAAGTAAGTCAGATAGAATCACGCATACGTACTCAGCAGATAGCTCATGCACGACAAGTTGCCATGTATCTTGCAGATCAATTAACAGATAAATCTCATGTACAAATAGGTTTGTATATTGGTAATCGTAATCATTCTACCGTAATACACGCTATTAAACAAATTAGCGGTATTATGGAAATGGATGAAAAAATCAAACTTGACATCAAGGAACTGATAGAAGAAATCAGGCTTTCTAAAAAATAAAAATTTGTTTGGAAAAATAGAAGGAGGGAAACAAAAAAAATATTTCCCTCCTTCATTGCATTAAACACCTTGAATTCGACGAAAAAGATATAAAAACTAGCTGCGCAGAATTGACGCAGACCATAGCCTATAGAACTTCACATAATGGCATCAACAAACAGCATTTGGGGCTTTACCCGCCTACATAATATTATAAACACCTTGTACGAAATATTTTAAACACGGTGATTAAGGTATTATGCACACGGTGAGCACGTAAGGAGTCAAATCTTATTTTGGAAAATAAGAAATTGCAGGCAACAGAGAGAAAACATTGTTTCGTCGAATTCACTTTAAATATGCAGAGAATTAAAAATCACGTATAAAAGAACATATCAACATTTCGATGCGGGACACACCGTATTACTGTCGTATAACTATTTTAAATGAATCAATAGGCTGCCATGTTTCTACCGTAATTCTCCTTTAGCTTTCAAGAGCCGAGTATGGGCAATAAACAGATTCCAACGGGCTTCAATAAGATTTGCGCTACTTTGTTGCCAAAGGAATTGGGCTTCAAGATAGTTGCTCAGCATTTCAAAACCAACTTCGTACTGTTGTTTGGATAAACGCACATGCTCTGCTGCTTGCAAGAGAGCCTTTTGGCAAAGATTCAATTGTGCATGGGCTTCTTCATACGCGTTTTGACATTGCAAAAGTTCAAGTTGCATCTGCTCATTGAGGTCTTGTTGCTCAAGCAGAGCAATCTGATGGCTTGCTCGTGCAGAATTAACTTTTGCGGAAGCCTCTCCAAAAATATTAACAGGAATATTTACAGCAACAGCAACAGTAGCAGCTCCGCTGTTAGCAAGTTTTCTACCCACCAATGTACCACCATTCAAATATGTATATGATGCACTTAGTGAAACATTTGGCAAAAAGTCACTCTTTACAAGCTTTATGTTTTGGCGCGCCATTTCTGTCTTACGTTCAATAATGGCATACTCAGGACGTGAAGATACGTAAAGTGCTGAATCATGGTCATCAAGAACTTGATAAATGTTAGAAAATGTATCAGGAGGCAAGATGCTAATGGACGTGTTAATTGGCATACCAATGATGCGACAGAGATTCATAATAGCAAGTCTGTTGGCATTTTCGGCTTTCTTTATAGACAAATCTGCTTCGTTCATTTTGACTTGAACTTTCATCAGGTCATTGCGAGTACTCATACCATGTTTGAGAGCTGCTTCTACATTTTTTTTTAGCTCTTCAAGCATTGTCCTGTAGCTCCGTGCCACATTGGCAAGTTCTGATGTTTTTGCCACAATACAGTAGGCTTCATCTGTTTTAACAATAACTTCCGACTCTGTTAGACGCACATTTTCAATAGCTATTCGAGTTCCGAGTTTAGCCATTTCGTAGGCCGTAGAAATTTTACCTCCTGCGAAAAGAGGCTCTACGATAGAAATATTTCCAATGAACAAATTTTTCATTTTCCACTCGAAAGTTTGGTCGGGGAAATCGGCATATTGATTCAAACGATAGGTTCCATCGTGATTCTCCGTAACATCAGGCACATAGGAAGATTCGGAACCTACATACTTGTAAATGGGCAATTGTCCTCCTTCCATCGTAAAATCCCCATGAGCAAGGCTATATAGATCGATAGCCGTCAAATTAATTTGTGGATAATAGTTTGCTTTGTAAGCCTTTGCTTCAAAACGACTTTGTTCAAGTTTAACTCTGGCTGCAGCAAGCGAACGATTATGTAGAAGTGCTTTGGCACGACACTGTTCGATCGAGAGAGGCTGTGCATTTATCAAAACGAAAAAAAACAAAAAAACAGCGGTATGTATAAATTTCTTTGTGTTCATTTTACTTTGAAGAATATAGAATATAATACAGGGATGAAAACTAATGTAATAAGTGTTCCTACAAAAAGACCACCCATAATAATAACAGCGAGCGAACCAAACATGGCGTCAGACACAAGTGGAATCATACCAAGTATTGTAGTGAGACTTGCCATCATGACAGGGCGTAATCTGGATTTCGAACTATGTAACAATGCCTCACGAGGCAGAGTTCCTTGTGAAATTTCCAAATGTATTTCGTCCATTAAGACTATACCATTCTTTATCATCATGCCAACAAGTCCCAAAACGCCTACTATAGCGACAAATCCAAAAGGTTTTCCTGTAAGCATTACAACAGGAATAACTCCAATGATAACCAACGGAATACAGCAGAAAATAATAGCCGTTTTTCTATAATCATTAAATAGCATAATGAGAATCAAAATCATGATAACGATACAAAGTGGGAAATCACGAAATAGATACTTCATTGACTGATCACTAGCCTTCTTTTCCCCCCCCCAGGTAAGTGTATAGCCTTCAGGCAATGGTATTTGTTCAATTTTTTCTGCAATAAACTTACGAGCGGTTTCTGTGCCAATACCTGGGCATGGTGAACACTGCAAGCGTTGGGTACGTTCCCCGTCGTAACGAACAACTACAGGCTCTTCCCACCTGATGTCTATACGATGAGAAATTTGTTTCAAGGGGATTGTCTGTATGAGATTTTCTACAATCTCATCACGTGTCACAGTCCCAGCCATCAATTTCTGCATCGTAGAACGATTAAGGAACTGGCCGATATTGGGCATAAGCCCGAAAATACGAGCATTTTCAAGATTCGCTATACTATTTCCGTCTTCATCAGTGCATTTTACATAAATTTGTTCTGTATTGATACCATCATAAAAAGTACCAATTGGTACTCCCCCTGTATATGCCATCATAGACAAAGCCACGTCACTCCGAGAGAGCCCAAGTCCACGAGCAGAAGCCTGGTCATAAGCAATGTTAAGCATTGGCACTTGAGGTTCCCAATCTGAAGTCAAAAGATACACCTTCCCTGAAGCAGCGGCGATAGCGCGTGCGGAATCAACCAACTGATGCAGCACTGCTGGATCGGGGCCATGAAAACAGGCCTCTATTGGATATTTTTTGAACATCAAATTATAACGTTTGAATTTAACATACGCATCGGGGTATAACCTACTGATTTCTTTTTGTAACGCGTCAATATGTTCAACCAAGGCAGATGAAGATGTAAAATCTACAATAAGTTCACCATATGATAATGAGGGAGTTGCAATAGAACGAACAAGATTGTAGCGTGAGGGAGTTCCTCCAACAGAAGCAGTCACATGGGTAATGTAATCGCGCTTCATAAGCAACTGGCGTATTTCTTCCAAATCATTTGCTGTCTGCGTAGAGTTATAGCCTTCTGGAAGTTTGTATTCCATATACAGTTGATTGTATTCCATATCAGGGAAAAAGGCCTGATTGATGAACTTGCAGCAATAAATACTAAAAGCCAGCAAAGAAACTGATGAAGCGACTACAAATATCCGATGGCGTAGTCCCCAAATCAATATTTGATTAAGAATATCATAAGCCTTTCCTTCATAAAGATTTTTCGTCTCTTTTTGCGAAGAAGGAACGATCTGAGGAAGCATCCTGTTACACATTATAGGTACATGAGTCAAAGCAAGAATCCAACTGAGTATCAAACTTACAGCAATAACAATAAATAAATCTCGTACATAGACACCAGCCGTATCTGGACTCATAAAAATTGGAAGAAAAGCTAGAATCGCAATAAGAGTTGCACCTAATAAAGGCATAGCAGTTTTACCTCCAATAGATGTCAATGCCGCTACACGCGACTTTCCCTGATTCATGTCAACCAGCACTCCATCAACTATCACGATGGCATTATCGACCAGCATACCCATAGCCAAAACAAAACTTGCAAGCGACACACGCTGAAGGGTGCCATCGAAGTTGCGAAGCACAAAAAATGATCCAAAAACTATAACTATCAAACTTGCACCAATAATGACGCCACTTCTCCACCCCATGAAGAAGACTAGCAAAAGAACAACAATGAGAACTGATTCAAGCAAATTCACCAAAAAAGTATTCAAAGCATCATTCACTCGCTCAGGCTGGTAAAATACTTTTTTACAAGTAATTCCTGCTGGAAACTTTTGTTCAATTGATTGAATGACATTTTCCACCTGAGTACCAACTTTCAATATGTCATAATCCGAAGAACAAGCGATACTGATACCTAACGCCTTCTCACCGTCGTAAGACATGGAATTACGAGTAACATCTTCATACACTTTACTCACAACTGCAATATCTTTGATGCGCAACATATCGTCATCATGTCCTTGTATGAGCATATTGGATATATCTTCTATGGAATCAAACTTATCACCTACAGACACACGAACACGATGAGTGCCATTATCATAATAACCAGCATAACAAGTTTTGTTCTGATTGTTAAGTGTCATTATTACTTCGGTTGGCATCACACCAAGATTTGCCATCTTATCTTCTCGCAACTCAATGTTTATACACATATTACGTTTACCATATATATCAACACGAGCAATACCATCAATGCCGTTTACTTCACGTTTGATAAGTTCAGCATAATCATTTAAGACCTTATCGCTATAACCGTCTCCTGTAAGTGCATAAAACATTCCATACACATTGCCAAAATCATCACGCACTTGTGGAATAGAAGCACCTTCCGGAAGTTGATGCTGAATGTTTGACAATTTTCGACGAAGCATATCCCAATGCTGTTCTACTTCATCAGCAGGGACAGTTGTTTGTAACTCAACAGTAATGATGCTCAAGTCAGCGTAACTGGATGATTGGACATTATTTAAATTAGGTATTTCAAAAATGCTTTTCTCCAAAGGGTCTGTCACTTCTAATTCCACCTGATGTGCTGAAGCACCAGGATAAGTGGTGACAACCATCGCCTGTTTCACCTTAATTGAGGGATCTTCCAACTTTGGCATCGCATAGTAAGCAAATATTCCCCCAACAACAAGTATCAAAACTATAAAATTGATAAACTTACTACGATACAAAGCCCATTTACTGAGATTCATAATCCTATGTATTATAAATTATACATATGTTAATATAATATGTTATAACAAACCTCCTACATTGGACGGAGAAGGCTTCTGTAACACTTTGACTTTCTGGCCATCCTTAAGATGGTGAACACCCGAAAGAACTATATTTTCACCAGCTTTCACACCTTCAACTAGCATAGTGCCATCACGATTGATTGAATGTACTTTAATTTCACGCAAATGGATAGTGCTTAAATCAGAGCGATAAACAAACACCTGTGTTTTAGCATCTTGATGCAATATAGAACTTGAAGGGATACAAACATTACCTTCATTTTCACGTTTGGGGATTTCTGCATATACCATCGCTGTCATTCCTGGAGTTACCTTTTGAGCATCATACGGAGCAGCCAACATCAATCGAACCACATAAAGCTGTGAAGCATTTGCCTCTTTATTGACACGAGCTATACGAAGAGGAAAACTATCTTTTCCTGTTGATTCAAAACTACAATAAAAATTATTAATTTTTTCTATATCAACAAAATCAGATGAACTTACTTTTATTTCAACTTCAATTTTTCCACTTTCGAAAACACTTAAAACAGACATACCTTCGCCCACGGTTTCCCCCGCTTCATGAAACTTTGTCTGTACATAACCATCCACACTACTTCTCAGTTCCGTATCAGCTAATCTATTTTCGCAATTCTTTAATTTCTGAGCAATTTGCTGTAACCCATATCTCGCTTTGTCATAGTTGCTCGCCGTCACATTCCCTTCTTTATAAAGCGCCATCACGCGTTCTGCATCGGCCTTTACTTGCTGATATTCGGCCCGTGCTGCAGCCAACTGGACAACATAATCGCGATTATCCATTTTTGCAACAATTTGTCCTTTTTTTACGTAATCTCCTTCTTTTACCAGAATACGTTCAATTTGACCAGCAACACGAAAAGCAAGATTAACTTCAGAAACAGCCTTCGTTTTGCCCGTAAAAGTTGTAGCACTTACTCCTGAAACCGTTCTCACTTCTGATATAAAAACCGATGGTACAGCAGTGGGATTAGAGTCTTTCTTTACACAAGACAAAAAGACCATACATCCCAACGCACAAGCAATACATAAAAATTGTTTCATTTGGCTTTATTTAATTGAATATTCATCTGCAAAATTACTTTATTTATTCTTAACATTTGTGATGTCTAATAACGGTTTTTTGTCCTTTTTGTACTTTTAATTTCTTAAAAAAAGTTGAAAAAATTGGTGATTTTCTCAAAATGTAGTTACTTTGTGCAAAATTGCTTAGTATGACAGAAGAAAAAGTGACAATCTATGAATTAAAAGGTGGCGAAGTAAATATCCTTAAAGCAGAAAAGGAAAGCGTCAAACTGAACAAGACTGGAATGTTTCTTTGTAAAGAAGGCGAAGTAACCCTTACAATCGACAATAAAGAATACCGCCTTTACAAAAATTCCATAGTGGTTTATTTTTCCTATAGCAATTTACGGATTATCAACCATAGCGACAATCTACGAGGAACACTCATTGGCGTAAATTTGGAAACGATACAACCATTGCTGTATAATGTCACTAATTTCAATTCTCTATACATCATAAAACAATCTCCTCACTACATCCTTTCTGACACACAGTACAACATTATAGGTCAATACATTACTTTGCTCAAAGCCGCTTCGAAAAAAGATAAATCCACATTAGAAGATATCAACAAGAAGGAAGAAAGTCCTGTTCAAGAAATCGCCAAAAAGCAGGTTGAGTTACTAAGCTACGCCCTCATTTTGGAAATTCTGCAATGTTATGCCAGCACACTGGACAAAAACAACACTTTCTCAAGAAAAGATGATGTACTACATTTGTTTGTGACACAATTATATAAAAAATATCGAACAGAGCACAAAGTCACCTACTACGCAAATCTGCAATGTCTTACCACACGATATTTCAGTACTGTTATCAAAGAAAAATCAGGAAAAACGCCTAGTGAATGGATTACCACTGCACTATTGGTAGACACACGCAACTTACTAAAAAAGACAAATATGACCATTAAGGAAATCTCCGACACACTAAATTTCCCCAATCAAAGCTATTTTGGGAAATGGTTCAAAAAACTTACTTCGCTCAGCCCACTAGACTATCGAAACGGGAAAAAACCAAAAGAACCTGTTGATTACAATTTCACGGATATTGTCCAACGTGGAATGAACCAAGCCAACAACATATTATAATTCAAGTAAAAACTATAAAATATTGAAAATCAAATGAAAAAAATCATTTTCTTTTTAACAGCTATTATCTTTTTAGCTACTGTGAGCACTTCATGTGACGACACAGATAATCATGCAGAAGCAACATGTATATATTATGTCGGAGCCGACAGCATCGTTTACTCCAATGCTCTTGATGCACAATATGACAGCCTCATTTTGAAGAGTATTGATTCTCTGCAATTTACAGAATACATTTTTGAGGAAACAGCCCAAGTAAACTTTAATGGAATTGCAAGTGCGATTGCATTATGCAATAGTCAGGCTGAGAAAAAGTTTCTCAATAAGATGAGTTCTCCCATCAGTCTCCAACAGCTAGAAGACAGGCTTTACCATGACAACAAAATCTTCTTTAACGAACGAGGTATAACTAATGCAACAGACATAGACCTACACCAAATGACCATCCATGTAAGCTTATGGAGTTACACTTATAATGGTAAAATCAAAAGTAGTACAGCAAACATATATTAGTATCCTTATTATGAGGTTGTTAGTTTTAAGACACAAACTCAACAACCTCATAACTCGATATGCTAACCTTTAAACATGCAAAAACACCTTTTTCTAACCTTTATTTCCTTTCTTATAGCAATTGCTGCCATATCCCAACCTGCTTATGCCCCAGACATTCAGAAGGAACAACTAAACAGGGGACTCATTTGTTTTAAAGATGGGGATAGCCTTATTGTTTCATGGCGATTATTAGAGAATGAAGAATCAACTTCATTTAATATCTATAAAAACGATAAACTATTGAATAGCGAAGAAATAAAACATTCCACCTTCTTCAAAACATTAGTACCAAAAGACAATGCGACAATAAAGGTTGTGGCCGTGGAAAACAACAAGGAACGAAAGAAAAAAAGCGCATCATATACTATTACACCCAACATAAAAAGCTACATTCCCATTCCATTATCCAAACCTGAAAATGGAACCACTCCCGATGGAAACGTTTATACCTACTCAGCCAATGACGCTAGTGTAGGTGATGTGGATGGAGATGGAGAATACGAGATTATCCTCAAGTGGGAGCCTTCCAACAGCCACGACAACAGCCACGAGGGGTATACTGGCAATGTACTTATCGACTGCTATAAATTAACTGGGAAACTGCTTTGGCGCATTGACCTTGGAAAAAACATTCGTTCAGGAGCCCATTATACACAATTTCTCGTCTTCGATTTCGATGGAGACGGACGTGCAGAACTCATTACAAAAACTGCCGACGGCACGATTGATGGAAAAGGGAAAGTGATTGGAAACCCCAATGCAAACTGGGTTTCAAACGGTACGATAAACCTTTATATACAAGGGAAAAGCAACAAACAAAATCGCCACATCATTGGAAGGATTCTTGATGGACCTGAATTCCTTACCGTCTTTGACGGCGCAACAGGAAAGGCATTAAAAACAGTCAATTACCAACCGCCACGTGGCAACCCTTCTGATTGGGGAGACAGTTACGGGAACCGCTGCGATCGTTTTCTGGCAGCTGTTGCCTATCTTGACGGAAAACACCCAAGCGCCATCATGTGTCGAGGCTATTATACAAGATCGTGTCTTGCTGCATATGATTGGAATGGGAAAGACCTTAAACTACGCTGGCTCTTTGACTCTCAAAATACCCCATCCTATTCAGGACAAGGCAATCACAATTTGCGCGTTGCAGATATTGATAGCGACGGATGCGATGAAATTGTTTACGGAGCTATGGTTGTCAACAATGATGGGAAAGGGCTTTATTCTACAGCCATGGGGCATGGCGACGCCATGCATATGTTTCCCTTTTACCCCGACAGTACACAATTGCAAGTATGGAGCGTGTTCGAAAACAAACGCGATGGTTCGACTCTGCGTGATGCTCGAAGCGGACGAACTATATTCCAAATAAAGAGTAGAAACGATGTAGGACGAGGAATGGCTGCCGATATCGACCCCACCTGTTATGGAGCAGAAATGTGGTCGGCTTCACAGCGAGGATTCTTCGACGTGACAGGACAGCACCATTGCCCCACCAAGGCAATTCCACAAAACAGCGCCGTATGGTGGGACGGGGATTTGCTACGCGAATTACTTGACCGAAATGCCATTATGAAATGGGACTGGAAAACACAAAATGTTGTTACAATCAAAAACTTACATGCAGAGGGATGCTCTTTCAATAACGGCAGCAAACAAAACCCATGTCTTTCCGCAGATATTCTTGGCGACTGGCGCGAGGAAATCATTGTCCGCAACCATGAAAGTACGGAACTGCGAATCTACTCCACCACAATTCCCACTAAACATCGTTTTCCAACCTTTATGCTAGATATTCCCTATCGTGCAAGTGTCGCTGCTGAAAATGTAGGCTACAATCAGCCCCCAGAACTTGGATTTTATTTGGGTGCCGATATGAAACAATAGGTCATTGCAAGCCAATATATTAAAAGCGACCCATTAAAGAATTTAACATAATGTATTCCAAATTCACATACGCCCCCTCCTTTATAAAGAGTCTCTCTTTATCCTTGTGGTAGAGGGCGGGGATCCTTTTCCTCCTCACTTGTTTGAGGTTATTGGCTCACTTCATTATAAGGATACTAATATATGTTTGCTGTACTACTTTTGATTTTACCATCAAATTTATTCTGTCAACAAACAAGAGCTGCATAGTTGCACTATTACCCAGCTGTGTTTATAATGTTACAAATACCACGTAAGAAATATTTAGCAGGCTGTGTTTGAAATATTATAAAGACGGTGAACATATACATAGACAAAAAAACGATAAAAATGTTTTTCCGCCTACTTCTAATTCTTTTATTACGGAAATATAATGTGTATCTCACAAAAAAATGTTAACTTTGCACGAATTATGTGGTATTATAAGGTAAAATGAACGTAGCAATAGTTAAATACAACGCCGGAAACATCGGTTCAGTAGAGAATGCCGTAAAACGTTTAGGCATAGAACCAATGGTGACAGATTGCCCTGAACAGATTAGTGCAGCCGACCGTGTTATATTCCCTGGTCAGGGAGAAGCAAAAAGCACTATGGCATACCTAAAGGAGCATGGTTTAGACAAGGTAATCGTAAATCTGAAACAACCCGTATTAGGCATCTGTATTGGAATGCAGCTACTTTGCCGTCATAGCGAAGAATATGATACAGATTGTCTCGGTGTTTTTGATGTAGAAGTGAAGAGATTTCAGCCACAAGTGCATGAAGATAAAGTGCCACAAATGGGATGGAACACGATTGAGGACACACAATCCATGCTGTTTGAAGGCTTTGAAAAGCCAGAGTTCGTCTATTTTATCCACAGCTTTTATGTGCCAAAGTGTGACTTCACTATAGCAACAACTCACTACACTCAACCCTATTCATCTGCATTACAAAAGGAAAATTTCTACGCAACCCAGTTTCATCCTGAGAAGAGCGGAACTGTTGGCGAACGTATATTGAGAAATTTTATCGATTTAAAGGTGTAAAAAGACATTATTTCCACCCATCTCATTTTCCGGGAAAGAATAATTACAAAAACAAAAGATTCGAAGTTTTTTTGAGAAATGATTGAAATAATTCCAGCCATAGACATTATTGATGGAAAGTGCGTGCGTCTGACTCAAGGCGATTATGACACGAAAAAGGTGTATAACGAAGATCCTCTCGAAGTTGCAAAGATGTTTGAAGCACACGGCATCCGTCGTTTACATACGGTAGATTTGGACGGTGCTCGTTCGCAACATATTGTAAACTATAAGACCATAGAGAAAATAGCCGACCACACAAGCCTCGTCATTGACTTTGGAGGCGGCATCAAGACTGACGAAGACATCGACATCGCTTTTGCCAGTGGTGCGTCAATGGTGACTATTGGCAGCGTAGCCGTAAAGAATCCTGCGCTGTTTGAAACATGGATTGAGAAATACAATGACAACAAAATCATTCTTGGAGCAGACGTTAAGAATGGCCTGATCAGCATCAACGGATGGAAGGAGGAAGGCGAAGATGAGTTGATTCCGTTCCTGCATAAGTATGTCAACAAGGGAGTAGATAACGTACTTTGTACTGACATCAGCAAAGACGGCATGCTCCAAGGCCCATCAGTGGAATTGTACAAGGAAATTATGAAAGAGTTTCCAAAGCTGTTTCTCATTGCCAGCGGCGGTGTCAGCTGCGTCGAAGACATTGACATGCTGAACGAAGCAGGTATTCCTGCCGTTGTTTTTGGCAAGGCTATTTATGAAGGGAAAATCAAACTAGAAGAACTAGAAAAGTTTTTTAATCATTGAGAATAAATATCTTATAGTCTCCTTTTATCAATTAGGAAAAGATGTTAGCAAAGAGAATCATACCATGTCTTGACATCAAAGATGGTCAAACAGTAAAAGGAACGAACTTCGTTAATCTCCGTCATGCTGGCGACCCTATCGAGTTAGGAAAAACATATAGCGAACAAGGGGCAGACGAACTGGTGTATCTTGATATAACGGCATCGCACGAGGGAAGAAAAACTTTTACAGAATTAGTCAAGCGCATTGCCAAAGAAATCAACATACCTTTCACTGTGGGTGGCGGCATCAACGAACTGAAGGATGTTGACCGCCTGCTGAATGCCGGCGCTGATAAAGTGAGTATCAATTCAGCTGCTTTACGCAATCCTGGACTAATAGACGAAATTGCCCGCAACTTTGGCAGTCAAGTATGCGTAGTGGCTATCGATGCGAAATGTGAAGATGACACTATTCACGAAAATGGCGACCCAAATATTGATGGCGATTGGGTTTGCTATATCAACGGAGGAAGAGTTCCCACACAATATAAACTTTTCGACTGGGCAAAAGAGGCTAACGAGCGAGGAGCTGGCGAAATTCTTTTCACATCAATGAACCATGATGGTGTTAAAAAAGGATTTGCAGATGTGGCACTGAGAAAGCTATCAGATTCACTTACCATTCCAGTCATAGCATCGGGAGGTGCCGGAACAAAAGAGCATTTCCGCGATACTTTCCTTAACGGACATTGCGATGCAGCATTAGCAGCAAGCGTATTCCATTTTGGAGAGATTCCTATTCCGGAACTGAAACAGTATCTTGCCAGTGAAGGTGTAAATGTAAGACTTTAAGAAAAATAAAATAGAAGATTATAAAGACTAACAAATAATGAAAATCGATTTCAACAAAATGGACGGTCTTGTACCAGCTATCGTACAGGATGCCAAGACTTTGAAAGTGCTGATGCTCGGATTCATGAACGAGGAGGCATACAACAAGACGGTAGAAACAGGAAAGGTGACTTTTTACAGCCGTACACGTCAAACACTCTGGACAAAAGGCGAAACAAGCGGCAATTTTCTCAACGTTGTAGAGATTTTGAACGACTGTGACAATGATACGCTACTCATTAAGGCAAAACCAATTGGTCCTGTTTGCCATACTGGTGCCGACACTTGCTGGAACGAAAAGAATGAGAATCCAATCATGTTCATGGTTGAACTGCAGCGATTTATCGAAAAGCGACACAGAGAAATGCCTGAAGGCAGCTATACAACTTCACTTTTCAAAGACGGCTGTCATCGCATGGCGCAGAAGGTAGGAGAAGAAGCGCTGGAATCTGTAATTGAAGCTGTTGCTAACAATAACGAACGCCTCGTCTATGAAGCGTCTGACATGCTGTATCATCTCATCGTGCTGCTCACTTCAAAGGGACTTAGCATTGAAGATCTTGCAGCAGAACTGGCTGAACGCCACGATCCCAACTGGCATAAACACTAATATTCAATTGTCATTCATCCCCCCAATTGTCAATTAGAAGAAAATGAATCTGATTGATTATAAAAACGTCAACGTCTATCAAGAATCGCAACTGGTTTTACAGGATGTAAACTTCGACGTAAAAGAAGGAGAATTCATATACATCACAGGAAAAGTTGGAACAGGAAAAAGTTCTCTCCTTAAAACTATATACGGAGAACTCCCTGTCCTTGAAGGAGATGCAAAAGTTATTGGCTACGACATGAAAGAACTTAGACGTCGTAATCTGCCAGACTTGCGTAAAGAACTTGGCATTATCTTTCAAGACTTCCAACTATTGACCGACCGAACCGTAGATGCAAACCTCCGATTTGTGTTAAAAGCCACAGGATGGAAAAACAAAGTCGAAATCAACCAACGCATCAGCGATGTTCTTGACTTGGTTGGCATGTCAACAAAAGGCTACAAGATGCCATCTGAACTATCTGGCGGAGAACAACAGCGCATTGTCATTGCACGCGCCATCCTCAACAGCCCTAAACTCATCCTTGCCGATGAACCAACGGGAAACCTTGACCCTGAGACAGGAAGGCAAATCACAGAGTTGCTACAACAAATATGCAAAGCCGGAAGCACTGTCATTGTCATCACACACAACTTACAGTTGATTGACCAGTTCCCAGGAAGACAATTCAAATGCGAAAACCGTAAGCTGATAGAAATAAAGGATGAAAAAAAATGATTCATCAGACGTAAGAGAAGAATGAAACATTATTTATATATAAGAAGAAAATAAAAAGATAAAAATATGAAAGTACTCAAATTCGGCGGAACATCCGTTGGCACCCCACAAAGAATGAAGGAAGTCGTGAAACTCATTACCGACGGCGACCAGAAAATCGTTGTTCTATCTGCTATGTCTGGAACAACAAATTCACTTGTGGAAATCTCAGACTATCTCTACAAGAAAAATCCAGAAGGAGCAAATGAAACTATCAACTCGCTCGAGAAGAAATACAAGAAACATGTAGAAGAACTCTACACAACCAACGAGATGAAGCAGAATACATTGGAGTTCATAAAAGAAGAATTCAATTATCTGCGTTCTTTCACAAAAGGTATTTTCACTATCTTTGAAGAGAAAATCATCGTTGGCCAAGGAGAAATCATCTCTACCAACATGGTAACCAACTATCTCATTGAGCAAGGATACAATGCTGCGCTCATACCTGCTCTTGAATTTATGCGTACAGACAAAAATTCAGAGCCAGATCTTGAGTACATCAGCAAAAACATCAAGATTCAACTCGACAAGGTGCCAGAAAAAGACATCTACATCACACAAGGATTCATCTGCCGCAACGCCTATGGCGAAATTGACAATCTGCAGCGCGGAGGTTCTGACTATAGTGCATCACTCATAGGTGCAGCTGTTGGAGCATCTGAAATCCAGATTTGGACAGACATTGACGGTATGCATAATAATGACCCACGTTTTGTGGAAAACACGACACCAGTTAACCACCTGCACTTCGAAGAGGCTGCTGAACTGGCATACTTCGGTGCTAAGATTCTTCATCCAACATGTGTACAGCCAGCAAAATATGCAGGTATTCCAGTAAAGCTCCTCAACACAATGGATCCATCTGCTCCAGGAACAGTTATCAACAATGAAACAGAGCATGGAAAAATCAAGGCAGTAGCAGCAAAAGACAACATCACAGCAATCAAAATAACATCATCTCGCATGCTGCTCGCCTACGGGTTCTTGCGCAAAGTATTCGAAATTTTTGAATCATACAGAACTTCTATCGACATGATTACCACATCAGAGGTAGGTGTAAGTGTGTCTATCGACAATACAACAAACCTTGATGCTATTATCAACGAGCTGAAAAAGTTCGGACACGTGCAAGTTGACAAGGACATGTGCATTATCTGTGTAGTGGGTGACCTTGACGCACAGAATATTGGTTTTCAGAGCAAGGCAACCGAAGCGTTGAAAGAGATACCTATCCGCATGATTTCCTACGGAGGCTCCAATCATAATATCTCCTTCCTCATCTCAGCCGAAGATAAGAAGAAGGCTCTCCAATCACTCTCCGACCATCTATTCAACTAATTAGGATTATGGATATTCAAATGGATGTAGAAAGGTTTACGGATATCCGCACGCCTTTCTATTATTACGATACAAACCTTCTGCGCCAAACGCTTGATGCCATCTGTGCTGAAACAAAAAAACACGACAACTATTTCGTCCACTATGCCGTGAAGGCCAATGCCAACCTCAAAGTGCTACAAGTCATCAACGAAACAGGATTAGGCATAGACTGTGTGTCAGGAGGCGAAATTGAACAGGTACTCAAAGCTGGCTTCCCGGCCAATAAAATCGTCTTTGCAGGTGTAGGCAAAAGTGATTGGGAGATAGAACTTGGTATTGACAAAGATATATTCTGCTTCAACGTAGAGAGCATTCCAGAATTGGAAGTCATCAACGAGATTGCAGCCAGAAAGAACAAAATGGCAACCGTCTGCTTCCGAATCAATCCTGATGTGGGTGCTCACACGCACGCCAATATTACAACGGGCTTAGCCGAAAACAAGTTTGGCATTGCCATGGAAGACATGGAAAAAGTCATCCGTCTTGCACAAGGCATGAAGAACATAAAGTTCAAAGGTCTGCACTTCCACATTGGCTCACAAATTTTGGAAATGGACGATTTCATTGCCCTTGCCCACCGTGTCAATGAATTGCAAGATAAATTGGAAGAGCAAGGCATTCAATTGGAAATTATCAATGTAGGTGGTGGTCTTGGAGTTGACTACGAAAAACCACAAGAGAATCCAATTCCAAATTTCAAAGATTATTTTGCGGTTTACGATAAATATCTGAAAGTGCGTCCTGGACAGACTGTTCACTTCGAATTAGGACGAGCTATAGTGGCACAGTGTGGCGCACTCATCACCAAGGTTAACTACGTAAAAGAGGCATCTGTCAAGAAATTCGTCATCGTCGATGCCGGCTTCACAGATTTAATCCGTCCTGCCCTCTACAATGCCCACCATCGCATTATCAATCTCACAAGCAACGAGCCAGAAGAAACCTATGATGTTGTCGGTCCGATCTGCGAATCCAGCGATGTGTTTGAAAAAGAAACTCGTCTGTCCAAAACTCATCGTGGCGATATGCTTGCCCTACTCTCTGCTGGTGCTTATGGAGAAATCATGGCATCAAGCTATAATTGCCGCAAACTTCCAGAAGGATACACAACCGAAGACTTTCTGTAGACCATATATTTAATTGATATGCCCCACATCGCTTTTGCGTTATGGGGCATATTAATATTTCAATGTAGAGCCCACCGATTTTTAATCATTATGTCCAATTTTCTGAATGCTTTAGGCAATGACAAAGGAGTTCCTTATCTCAGTCAAATTCATGCCATAGAACATTTTATCAGTTAAGATTGTTGGCTATACGAGAAATTTGCCGTAACTTTGTAACGTAATTCAAATGGAACAAGTGACACAATGTCATACGTATGCCGGTGTTTCATGCGCTGGCATTATTTTTGTCATAGACAATTATTGTTAACAACGTAGAATTATGAAGAAAAATATAAAGAATGAAGAAATTAACGAGGAAATCGTTAATGAGGGCGTCGAAGAAATTCAACAAACTTCTGACGAACAAAAAGAGACAAAAGAAACAGAAGAGCCTCGTGAATTAACTCCCGAAGAAAAGATTACAGAACTGGAAAAGCAAATCGAAGAGTTGAAGAAACAGCAGCTTTACAAAGTCGCTGAATTTGACAATTTCCGCAAACGTGTGATGCAGGAAAAAGCCGAACTCATCAAGAACGGCGGTTCAAAAGTCATTACTACTCTCCTGCCTGTCATTGATGATTTGGAACGTGCTCAGCAAAATATGGATAAGTATGAAGACGTGGCAGCAGTGAAAGAAGGAGTTAACTTGATTATTGACAAATTCTTCAAACTCTTAGCACAAGAAGGATTGAAGAAGATGGAAGCTGTAGGACAGCCTTTTGACAGTGACTTGCATGAGGCTATCGCCATGGTTCCAGGACAGCCAGAAGATTTGAAGGGCAAAGTGATGGACTGCATGATAGCTGGCTATATATTGAATGACAAAGTAATACGCTACGCTAAAGTAGCTGTAGCTGAATGAATTGACAATTGACAACAACAATTGACAATTGAAATAATCCTATGGCAAAAAGAGATTTCTACGAAGTGTTGGGAGTTTCAAAAACTGCTTCCGACGATGAAATAAAAAGAGCCTATAAAAAAATGGCTATAAAATATCACCCAGATCGCAATCCTGGTGATAAAACTGCAGAAGAGAAATTTAAAGAAGCTGCAGAAGCATACGATGTGTTGCGAGATCCACAAAAACGACGTCAATACGACCAATTCGGACCAGACGCATTCAGTCCTGGTGCAGGCGGATTTGGAGGTGGGCAAGGCATGTCTATGGACGACATATTTAGCATGTTCGGAGACATCTTCGGGGGTGGCGGATTTGGAGGATTCGGAGGTTTTGGCGGAGGCGGGCAGCGCAGAAAGCCTGTGTATAAAGGCCAAGACTTGCGCATGCGCATTGAATTAGAACTCAATGATATCGTTCATGGTGTAACTAAAAAATTCAACCTTCGTACAGATATCCAGTGCCCTCATTGTAAAGGAACAGGCTCTGAAGATGGACAAGAAGCTACTTGTAGCAACTGCAACGGCCAAGGAACCGTTTATAAGACACGCCAAACAATGCTTGGCATCATGCAGACACAGACGGTATGTGAAACTTGTCAAGGGGAAGGGACTGTCATCAAGAACAAGTGTTCACATTGCCATGGAGAAGGAATTGTGAAAGGTGAAAAACAAGTTGAAGTAGAACTCCCTGCCGGACTTATCGAAGGGTATGCCTATAATTTCCAAGGCAAAGGTGGAGCAGGCAGACGCAATGGTGTTGATGGCGACCTTCAGATTCTCGTACATGAGAAACCTCATCCCGAACTTGTTAGAGACGGATGCGACCTCGTTTACAACCTTTTGCTCACTATTCCTCAAGCCGTGCTCGGCACATCACTAGAAGTGCCTACACATGATGGAAAGGCTAAAATCACCATTCCTTCAGGTACACAACCAGGCACAGTGCTGCGACTGAAAGGTAAGGGAATCCCTGACATTAACGGCTATGGGCATCAGAAAGGAGATGAAATTATCAACATAACTGTTTATATGCCAGAAACACTCAACAAAGAAGAACGGAAAGCTATCGAAACTTTAGCAAGTAGCGATAACATTAAACCTTCTACAGGCATCAAAGATAAAATATTCAGTCATTTCCGTGCATATTTCAAGAAGTGACGAATTGTCATATACCATTGTAATATAAAAAAGAGGTATGTCAGTAGACATGCCTCTTTCTCGTTTTAACCTTTTACTACAAATCTATACAATAAATAATGTTACATTTTAATGTCGAAACTAAAACGTAACAAGTTCTTCATTGAATTGTAACATCAGAAATTTAACTTTGCACACGAAAATTAAATAATTTTATAAAATGGAAACCATTTATCTCATTATCGTTGGATTTCTGCTAATCTTAGCGGTGTTCGATCTCTTTGTAGGTGTCAGCAACGACGCTGTCAACTTTCTCAACTCGGCAATAGGTGCACGTGTAGCTCATTTTCGTACCATTCTCATCATTGCTGCAGCAGGTGTACTTGTTGGCGCAATGATGTCAGCAGGCATGATGGATGTAGCGCGCCATGGTATAATGCTCCCCTTGCATTTCTCATTCCATGAGGTGATGATTGTATTTTTAGCAGTTATGGTTACAGACGTCATTGTTCTTGATACGTTCAACACACTTGGCTTGCCTACTTCAACCACAGTATCTCTGGTGTTCGAACTATTAGGTGCCGCGTTTGTATTGGCCGTCATTAAAATATTCTCAGGAGCCCCATTTGTACTTTCGGATCTAATTAATACAGATAAAGTACTGACTGTCATTATCGCTATCTTTGTCAGCGTTGCTATCGCTTTAGTATTTGGAATACTAGTACAATGGTTGACTCGTATCATCTTCACATTCAATCAAAAGAGGCATAACTCAACTGCGATTTCCATTTTTGGAGGTATTTCTTTTACAATTCTCCTTTATTTTATTTTTATCAAAGGAATATCAAAGTCTCCGTTCGTAGAGGAAGGTGCCAAAGATTGGATTGTAGCCAACACAAACATACTGCTCGTCGCAGGGTTTATCGTGACAACAATGCTTTCTTTTGTACTTAACCTGTGTAAAATCAACATCTTCAAGATTATCATTTTAACAGGTACGTTCGCACTTGCAATGGCATTTGCTGGAAATGATTTGGTCAATTTCATCGGTGTCCCTCTTGCTGGTCTTTCTTCTTACCAAGACTGGATGAACAATGGTGCCGGTGATGCAAACTCGTTTATGATGTCTTCTCTGATGGAATCTGCCAAATCGCCATTCTTCTATCTTCTTGCAGCTGGATTGGTGATGATAATTGCCATAACAACATCGAAAAAGGCACAAAATGTTGTAAAAACATCTGTTGACCTCAGTCGGCAAGATGAAGGAGACGAAATGTTTGGCTCATCTCGTGCAGCAAGAAGCCTTGTACGTGCTACACAAAAGAGCGGCTTATTTTTTAGCCGCTTCATTCCTAAAGCATTAACAGCAAAGATTGACAAGCGTTTCAGTAAGGATGAGATTTCTCTTCCTGATGGAGCGGCTTTCGACGTTGTGAGAGCTGCCATCAATCTTGTATTATCGTCTGTACTTATTGTTATCGGTACCAATTACAAACTTCCACTTTCAACAACCTATGTTACATTTATGGTAGCAATGGGTACAAGTCTTGCTGACCGCGCATGGAGTAGAGAAAGTGCTGTATTTCGTGTGACTGGTGTAATGAGTGTCATTGGTGGCTGGTTTATTACTGCCGGAGTAAGTTTCATGGCATGCGCTCTTGTTTGTCTATTGATGTACTATGGTGGATTCGTTGCAATGTTCCTCTTAATGGGTCTTGCAATCTTTTTGCTGATTCGTAGCAACATCCAATTTGGCAAAAAGAAGGAAGAAGAAGAGAAAGACCGAATTTTCACCCAAATGATGCGTAGTCGAGACCCACAAGAAATTTGGGAACTGTTGCAAACACATGTATCAAAAGCACAAACTTCCGTATGCCAATTTGTATTAGATCAATATAATCATATACTCAATGGTCTTGCAAATGAGAATTTTAGCGAACTTAATATCGTTGAAAAAGAACTTGCAAATAAACAAGAGGAGCTTAAAAGACTAAGAAGAAAAGAGTTTCTGTCCATACGCCGCATTCCACGCGATATTGCTATTGAACGTAACACATGGTTCCATTTAGGTATCAACAGCAATAAGCAATATATCTACTGTCTAATACGAATGTTGGAACCCGTCAAAGAGCATGTAGACAATCATTTTAATCCATTACCAGAATCATATAGAATTGAATTCCAGACATTCCAAAACAGAATCAACGAACTAATGATTCAAACAACAGCAATGCTTAACAAGAAAGAATTCGAAGGATACAAAGATGTGCTTAAACAAGCTGATTTATATAAAGACGAACTGTCTGTCCTCAGAGAAAATCTTATTGAGCGTATGCATCATTCCGAAGACACTTCTCTATACAATATTTTGCAAGTATATTTAAATTTGCTACAAGAAAGTCAAGAATTGCTTAGCATTATGAGGCATCAATTGAGAGCCACTCAAAAATTACTAGCCCAATAAACAAAAGAAGGGATGCGCTGACAAAAAGCAGAAGCATCCCTTTTTATATTTTCTTTTATACAATTAGTTCATAATAGCAAAATAGTCAACGATTCCCACAAGTTTTCCATGATCAACAACTAACAAAGAGTGAATCTTGTGATTGCGAAACATTTGTTGGATAGTTGTCAATTTTGCTTCTGGTGAAATTGTTTTTGGAGTACGTGTCATAACTTCACTAACTGAAATGTTTATAAAATTATCACGCGCTCCCTCTACAGCACGACGAATGTCTCCATCTGTAATAATTCCCAGAATGTCATCCCCATCTATCACAACACCTAAACCTAACTTTCCACTACTAATAATCATAAGAGCATCAGACAGTTTCATAGAAGGTGGAACAATAGGCAAATTGTCAGTGTACATGACATCCTTTACCTTGAGCAACAGTTTGCGTCCTAATGTACCACCTGGATGAAATTGTGCGAAATCTTTAGCTTTGAACTTTCGAATCTCCATAAGAGCACATGCCAAAGCGTCTCCCATCGCCATGGCTGCCGTAGTACTTGCCGTTGGCGCCAAGTTCAACGGACATGCCTCACGTGCAATACTGCATAAGATATGGTAATCAGAATGTTGTGCTAAAAGCGAATCTGCTGATCCCGTCATCGAAATAATGGGAATATGTCGTCCCTCTAACGATGCTGTAATACGCAGAAGTTCGTCAGTATTGCCAGAGTTGCTTATCATCAGCAATACATCATCATCCATAATCATACCCAAATCTCCATGCAGCGCATCAAGCGAGTTTAGATAGAAGGCAGGCGTCCCTGTTGATGCCAGCGTTGCAGCAATTTTAGCACCAACATGCCCCGACTTCCCCACACCTGTTACGACGACATGTCCTAAACATTGATGTATAAGTTCCACCACCTGATCAAAACTGTCATCTAACTGCGGAATTAAAGCAAGCAATGCTTGTGCCTCATCACGCAAACATCGTTCTGCATATAGTTTTGGTTTCATTTCCATATGTACAATTAATCAATCAATTTCGCAATCACTAAATCCAGATTTTCCAGCTGGAGCATATTGGGTCCATCAGAAAGTGCCTTATCTGGATTAGGATGTACCTCAAAGAAATAACCATTTGCACCAAATGCCTTTGCTGCGACAGCCATTGCTGGTACAAATTCTCGATTGCCTCCAGTCTTTCCACCAGCCGCTCCTGGACGTTGTACCGAATGTGTACAATCCATAATAACCATATCTGTAAATTTATGCATATCAGAAATATTGCGGAAATCTACAGCAAGATTATTATATCCATAAATGTTTCCACGTTCCGTCAACCAGACATTGTCATTCCCGCTCTCACGTACTTTCTGTACAGGGAATTCCATATCTAACCCCGAGAGGAACTGGGCCTTCTTGATATTCACAACACGTCCTGTACGCGCAGCTGCCGTCAGTAAGTCTGTCTGACGACAAAGAAATGCTGGAATTTGCAACACATCTGCAACTTCTCCAGCAATTGGAGCTTGATAACTTTCATGGATATCGGTAAGAACCTTCAGTCCATACTTTTCCTTAATATCGGAAAGCATCTGCATTCCTTTTTCCAATCCTGGACCACGATAAGAGTGTATGCTAGTACGATTTGCCTTATCAAACGAAGACTTAAAAATGATATTTAATCCATATTTTTCATTCAGCCGAACTAACTCTTGAGCAACCTCTTCAAGACAATCCATTGACTCAATTACACATGGACCTGCTATAATTGTTGGAACAGTCGTCATATCTATCATAAATTTATTAGTATCATCAGAAAGGATATTCACCATTATTGTCAGAAGGCGTCACCGCATCAGATTCAGGTCTAGGCTGTTCTGTCTGCTTTTCAGGCAGAGAAGCTGCTGTACGAGAAGAAAGAAGTTCCATATTGTCAACCATTATATCTACAGTCCTTCTGCTGATACCTTGACGGTCTGTCCAATCACGTGACTGAATCTTACCTTCGATATATAGCTTGTCTCCTTTATGTACATACTTTTCAACTATTTCTCCC
This sequence comes from uncultured Bacteroidaceae bacterium, assembly GCA_904501945.1. Classification (GTDB taxonomy): domain Bacteria; phylum Bacteroidota; class Bacteroidia; order Bacteroidales; family Bacteroidaceae; genus Minthosoma. The sequence goes on along the minus strand of CAJGCU010000001.1, from coordinate 24,206 downwards.
AACTTTCGCCAGAAGATACAATTATGCCACTCTGTACGATCTGGTACCTGAGTTCCATTCTGCAAAGTGTAACCACGCTCGGTTGTAGCAAGACGCAATTGCGCTACACATACACCTTGATCAAGATATTTAACCTGAGGATCGGCTCCCACATTACCAATAAGCATCACTTTATTCATAGCTGTACAGTTTTATTTAATAAAATATAATCTAAGATTGTCATAGCAGTCATGGCCTCCACCACCGGTACTGCTCTTGGCAGAACACATGAGTCATGACGACCTTTCATCTCTAATATTTTCTCTTGTCCTAACACATCCACTGTGGGTTGCGGACGAAGCTGTGTCGCTACAGGCTTAAATAGGACTCGAAAATAAATATCTTGTCCGTTAGAAATTCCGCCTTGAATACCTCCCGAATTATTTGTTCGGACATTCACGCTGCCTGCATCATTGTAAAAAATATCATTTTGTTCAGATCCACGTTGCCCAACACCCTCAAAACCAGAACCATATTCAAAACCTTTCACGGCATTGATTCCTAACATGGCAGCACCTAATTCTGCGTGTAATTTTGAAAATGCAGGTTCTCCCAATCCAACTGGACAGCCTTTTACAACACATGTAATAATTCCACCAATGGTATCTCCCTCAGCCTTTACTTTCAGAATCAAATCCTGCATTTCCTTGACCTTCTCCACATCTGGACAGCGTACAGAATTGCTCTCTATCAAAGAAAAATCATAATGTCGATAATCCTTATCAATAGCAATATGCCCAACCTGAGAAGTATACGCAACAACTTCTATACCTATTTTTTTCAATACCAATTTAGCAAGTGCTCCCCCCACACAACGTGAAACCGTTTCACGTGCTGACGAACGTCCTCCTCCTCGATGATCACGAATGCCATATTTAGAAAAATAAGTATAATCAGCATGAGATGGTCTAAAGACGTTTCTGATATTCTCGTAATCGTTTGAATGCTGATTCGTATTCCTTACATTAAAGCCAATAGGACATCCCGTAGATTTACCTTCGAATATTCCAGAAAGCACCTCTACTACATCGTTCTCTTGTCGACTGGTCGTCACATTGCTTTGCCCAGGCTTACGGCGATTCAGTTCTTGCTGAATGAAATCAATGTCTACATCAATCCCCGCAGGCATGCCATCTACGACACCACCAACAGCAGATCCATGACTTTCCCCAAAAGTCGTCAACGTGAATATGTTGCCAAATGTATTTCTCATTATTAACATCCTCCACATCCGCCGCCACAGCCTCCATCGCTGCAACCGCCACCACAACCACCAGAACAGCCGCTTGAACATCCACCACCGCAACCGCTCATAGCATTCAGAAGCTCTGCTACCTCTTCATTCGTTGCCAAACGATTTTCAACGACCTCGCCCACGAAATGGAGATCCATACCTGCACGCGGATGATTCAAATCAATGGTCACAGATTTATCTTTAATTTCTATGATGGTTGCATTAAAACGATTTCCATCTTCACCCTGCATTGGAACGACAGCGCCTTCATAGATGTAACGACTATCTATTTCACCATTTACGCAGAAAATAGACTTTTCCACATCAAACATCAGCTCATCCTGAAATTCTCCATATGCATCCTTGCATGGAATGACGAAATCAAACGTTCCGCCTTTTTCCACTTTTTCCACGCCTGCCTCAAAAGCAGGGAGAACAACGCCTAATTTACTGATAAATTGAAAAGGATGCGCAACAGAACATTCTTCTATCGGATCAGTATCCTCTTCACCATCTTCAATTGTGTAAAGTCGATATGCAACAGTAATGTACTTATTATCGAGTGCCATTTTATTAAAAAATTTATATTTTTATGAATATTTTCATTGCAAAGGTATTGAAAAAAAACAGGATTAGCAAATATAATTTCTACTTTTCAGCCATTTATCTTAACTTTGCATCAAACAATCATAACACAATAAAAAAGCATGAGAAATCTATCTTTACTTACATTCCTAATTTTGTTCATTCTAATAGCATGCCACAGCACTCCTGCTGAGAACCAGCAACAAACAACACAACCAAAAGAAAATCCACAAAACAAAAAGAAAGTAAACATTATCAGAAAACCTCTCAACATCCCATACGAATTTTCTTACATCACAAATTTGGGAAGTGTTGACATTTTCTATTCCCAAGGAGATTACAGCATTGATATTGAGGGAGATAGTGCCATGCTACAACATCTCGATGCAGATTTCGATAGCAGCATGCTCACCGTCAGTATCAAAACCGACCGGAACAACGAAGTCAACCTCTTTGGTTCAAAAAGCAACGTGCGCCTGTATATCTCTTGCCCAACTCTCCACTGTGTCAGCGTTTGCGGAAGCGGCAATTTCGAAAGCACATCCGCATGGAAAGGAGAAAACCTACGACTTGGAGTTTTAGGCACAGGAACTTTGAAAGTAGGACAAGTTGAATGCGAAACAGCCATCATCGAATCAAGCAATATTGGCGACATCACCATTGACAATCTTCAAGCACGCGAGGCCACTATCTACTATCGCAGTTCCGCTAATATCAATATGAATCTCGATGTTGATAATTTAACCGTGCTCAATGAAGGGAAACAATCCATTACTCTCACAGGGTCAGCCAAAAACACACTCATCAAGAATCCAAACGATGAAAAGTTGACCAACAACCTGAAATAGCCACCACGCTTCTGCTAAGACTTTTAAGCAAATCCATATAACAATATTCCCTTCACTACGCCGTACACCGCCTGCATAACATATAAAACACCATATACAACATATTTCGTACACGGTGTTTTACATGTTATGCAGGCGGTGTTATATTATATAGTTAAAAACGGAAACCAAACGTAGCCATCAGCTGCGAACGATCACAATCGAGTTTGGTTGGGTTAAGATCAATGTCGTCAAAGGCATAGAAGTCCCCTTTTTGCAATTGGTATTGATACGCCAAATCTATATATCCGCCCTTATAGCGATATCCCAGTCCAAAACAGAAACGATTGATATCGCCCCAATTTGTGTAATCTGTTTCTGTATAAGGTCCATCATATCCAATGGTACGATAAGCACCCTCCTTGAAAGGAGAAGATACATAATTGTATCCCAGACGGATTGAGATTTCTTCCACAGGCTTGTATTCTGCACCCAATTTCAACGTATGTTGCCCACAAAGAGTCTCTTTCGTCATGTCGTTTACATTACGGAAATAGCTCGCATCATACCCATCAATGCTACTGTACTTGGCAGAACTCAAATCCTGATACTCATATTCTGCACCAAGAGCTATATTCTGTCCAATTGTATGACCAAGACTTACGCCGAATTTCCAAGGAGTACGGAAATCATATTCGTATTCTGAGTTTGTAAGTTCTGTAACGTAATTATCATCAAGATAAAGCATAGAACCATTGGCATCAACCATGCGATACCATATTGGCGAATGAACAGACACGCCAAAACGGAATGGGCTATCCTCAAAAGGACGACAAATAAAACCTAATTTCACATCAAATCCATCAGATGTAGTATTATACCAATTCGTAAAGTCATAAGTATAACCATCCACACCCAGCTCCTGATAGAAAGACTCACGCGTGTAATCCATATTATATATACCTAATGAAGCACCAATGAAGAACTGATCGCAAACATTAAGCGATAGATTGATGTCCGCCTGTATGTTACTGCCATAAGTAGCTTTCTCATAATAGGCTTTATCAGCTGCTATTCCTTGATATTCCACATAATCAACCTTATCTGCATCTTTAGGGTCAAGATATATATTACCAGGATTATCAAACAGAGAATTGCCCAAAAGGTTCCCATCCTTATCGTAATAATTTTCAAGCAAGATGCCTTCGCGACGGGGATCCTTAAACACAGACGCACTCATATCTGCCAAAGAACCATAATAATCATTTGCCCAAGCATCAGTACAGAGGTCGGCTATTTGGAACGTTTGGCTAAATGTAGAGTTCAAATTCTGAACATCAGTCAACTGGTTAAAGAGAAAATTACGTTTTTTCTGATAATTAACTCCGAAATTGACAAACTGAACCCCTTTGTCAGATGGATTTTCCATATCAAAAGCTATCAGAACGCCACCTTGATCTAACGACATTCGAGCACCATCATGATCCATCGCACCTTTACCACTGAACACCCCACTCAAACTGATGGCAGCATCAGACCTTCTGTACATAGCGGTACCTGCAGGATTTGTACTCATCACACTGATGTCACCTCCCAAAGCACCTAATGCTCCACCCATTGCGACAAAACGAGATGTACCATTTAGATCGCTTGTGGTTAGATTCTGTGCATCATAGCTATCTTGAGCCTGTACAAATAATGCAGTACCAGCCAATATACCACACAAAATAGATTTTCCTAAAATATTCATACAATATATGATATTAAATAATTTATTATCAAACAATTAGTCAATTAAAAACAAAATAAAACTTATGAAAGAATCATTATTTCTTACTAATTATCGACGTCCACCGCCTCCACGGCTTCCACCACCAACAACAGAACCACCTCCACGGTTAGCACCGCCTATAGACGAGCCTCCACCTACAGAACTGCGTGAAGGGGTGCTATTGAATGCTGGTGTTGAATTACGAGTAGTGGAACGCGAAGAAGAATTATTATATGTACGCGAGTCCGAAGAACTATTTCGTTGGCTACTGTTTGTTCGAACAGAAGATGAAGTTACAGAGTTGTTTCGCGTTGCCGTGCTACGTTGTGCAGCACTTGTACGACGACTGTTTGAACGATCCGATTGCTGCTGCACACGATTGGTTGTAGCGCTTGTACGACCTGCACGCGAATTGGCATAATCAGTATAAGAACTGCCGCCACGAACGTTTTGCGTGTTTGTTCTACTTCCACGAGCTGAACTACGTGAAGCTGTTGAAGAACTGCGAGATGCAGCACTCGTACGTGCACCAAAAATTGTTCCGCCCGTAGCACTAGTACGGATTCTACGAGATGCTGACATATGTCCACGAGAAGAATTTAACTCGCGTGGAACAGCATTTCGCTGATGAACTATACCATAAATAGGACGACTCCAGGAAGGCCCCCACCCCCAATATGTCCAAGCATAAGGACGATGCCATCCCCAAATGCAGCCATACCAACAGTCCCAAGGTCCCCAGGACCAACCATAGCGCCAACCATAGTGCCAATACCATGGGTCATATGGATCGTAAAGATAATCCCATGCACCATACACATAATATAAGTCCCAATAATATGGACTTGCCAAAGCATAAGCGCGAGGATTATGGAACCGCACGATACGACGAGAAAAACGATAGTCAAGTTCAGGGTCATCCATCTCATAAACAGAACTTTCATCAGCCGCATCTACAGAATCAATATTTGCGGACAATGAATCGCTTGGATAGCCACCAGATATCTGATAATCATCCCCATCCACATAACGGCGATTGTATTCATCTTCATTGCGACTATTGCTATTATATGTAACGATTGCAACGCATTCTTCCAATTCTGCTGCAGCGCGTTCTACGTCCTCTGCATTAGCTCGCAAATCTGCCGCAGCCTCTCGTGCTTCCTTTTTTGCCTTCTTGGAAGAAGTGAAGTACATGTCATCCTGTGCATGGCAGAATAATGGCAAAATCAAAAATGCATAAATTAAAAGTCTTTTCATTAATTCCTTCTGTGCTAAATTCAACCTAATTTTTCTTGTTGCAAAGTTCGGTTTATTTATCTTACACATTCAGAAAAAATCCCTATCTTTTAAAGGGATTTCCCCATAAAACCATCTTTGTATTTGCAAATTTAGGCAAAATAATCCAAAAAACATGGTTAAAAATAGCAAAATAATATTTTTTTATATTTTCGTAATGAACATATCAACATAATTATTTAATTTTACAAAAAATTTACGTTGAATTTACTAAAAATATGTTAGATTAACCTATGAAGAAAAACTTAAACCTTATTATTTGTGGAGCTATCGGTTTCTGCTTGGCCATGCCTACTTTTGCCGAGTCTTCACCATTGATGTCTACCACATCATTGGCTGCTCCCAAATCTAAATCAAAATCCAAACAGCGATCGATTTCAAAAGTTGCGCCTATCAATGTTGAAGTGCCATCAGGCAGCGTCCCACGCCTTCCTTGGCAAGTCTATGTTACCTACAGCGATGGAACTCAAGAATGGCGACAGACCAAATGGACAAACTACACACAGTCTATTGAGCAGCAAGAGTCTAACCCTGAACTCTATCCTGCTGGCAAAGAATACACCATCAATGGTTTCATTATTGGAGACAACACAACTGATAATGGCTATCCTATTACTGCCAACATAAAAGTAACAGATACTGCTTGGGACGTTCCTGCACCAAAGGCAGTTGCACAACCGCTTCCATTAAGCGATGTTTACATAAAGAGTGACAATAGGTTATCAAACAACAAAAAGCTGGCCATTAAAACAATTCTTTCATGGGATATTAGTCAACAGCTTTATAACTATCGAGACACCTATGGATTGCCAACAGAAGGATACAGAACAGCAAACGGCTGGGACTCGCCTACAACAAAACTGAAAGGGCACGGATCAGGTCACTACATGAGTGCACTTGCTTTTGCTTTCGCCTCATGCTCATCTCCAGAAGCAAACTTGATTCAAGAAAAAAACGAGTTGCGAGAAAGAATTCGCCGTATGGTGAATGAATTGCGTGAATGCCAAGAACGTACTTTCGTTTGGGACAGCACCCTCAATCGCTACTGGGAAGCACGCGATTATGCTCCAGAAGAAGAGTTGAAGGCAATGAAAGGAAACTGGGCTGCTTTCGACGAATACAAGAAAGATTACAAAAAGTATGGATATGGATACCTAAATGCCATCCCTGCAGCTCACCCTGCCCTAATCGAGTGCTATCGCGCGTACAATAATGAGGAATGGGTTTGGGCGCCTTACTATACCATCCACAAGCAACTGGCCGGACTCATTGACATAGCAAATAATATCGATGAAAAAGAAATTGCTGACAAGGCCCTTCTCATCGCTAAAGATATGGGTCTTTGGGTATGGAACCGTATGCATTACCGAACATTTGTAAAATCAGAAGGAGATAAGGCTGAGCGCCAGGCAAAACCAGGAAATCGCTACGAAATGTGGAACATGTATATTGCTGGTGAAGTAGGTGGAATGGCAGAATCTTTGGCTCGCCTTTCAGAAATGGTAAGCGATCCAACAGAGAAAGCGCGTCTGATTGAAGCAGCAAACTGTTTTGACTCTCCAGCTTTCTTCGACCCTGTTGCAAAGAACATAGACGATATTCGCACACGTCATGCCAACCAGCACATACCTATGATTGTCGGAGCGTTGCGCTCATACATCAGCAACGGGAACCCTTATTATTACAACCTTGCGTACAACTTCTGGAATCTTGTACAAGGACGTTATGCTTATGCAATGGGTGGCGTGGGAAATGGAGAGATGTTCCGTCAACCTTATTCGCAAATTCTTTCAATGAATACAAGCGTGATGAGCGACCGCAACCGTAACATGTATCCAAACCCAGACATCAATGAGACATGTTGTGCATACAACCTTGCAAAACTCACTAAAGATCTGAACTGTTTTGACCCAGACAACGCAGCATACATGGATTATTACGAGCGTATTCTCTACAACCAAATTGTAGGCTCTGTCCATCCTCAGCGTTGGGGTGTCACCTACCAATACGCAGTAGGCATGAACGCCATCAAACCTTATGGAAACAACACTCCTCAAAGCACATGCTGTGGTGGTACAGGCTCAGAAAACCACGTGAAGTACCAGGAAGCTGCTTATTTCGTTAGCGATAATACCATGTGGATTGCGCTCTATCTCCCAACACTCGCAACATGGAAAGACAAAGGCATCACTATTGAGCAATCTTGTGAATGGCCTGCTGAAAATAGCGTGATAACTGTTAAAAAGACAGACGCAAGCAAGAATACAAACTTCACGCTAAAACTTCGTGTTCCCTATTGGGCAACAGAAGGATTTGACGTGAAACTGAATGGAAAATCTATTGCAAAAGATTACCAGCCATGTACTTATGTGGAGATTCCTGCAAGAGATTGGAAAGATGGCGACAAGATTGAAGTTACCATGCCTTTCACAAAGCATATCAATTGGGGACCAGACAAAATGGATCTTGCTGCAACAGGAAAGAACGAAACACGTACTCCATTTGACCCTCAATGGGTGGGCACAATCATGTATGGTCCGCTCGCCATGGCGACATCTGACGTAAAAGAATGGAAAGATGCCGACATCACTCTTTCTTCTGCTCTGAACGAGCTTCAGCCAGTTACTGCCACTACAGACGATGGAACTAACGGAAAACTGTACACATTGCAGTTTGAAAAGCCAAATGCTTCTGTTATCACGTTTACACCTGACTATTACCAGACAGCCCATTCTACTCACTATCTCCGTCTCAACATCGAAAGTGGAGCGAAGAAGAAAAGCAAGAAGGGCATAGATAAAACAAGTCTTGAACAGGCACTGCAAGTGGCAGAAGAACGTGTTGAAAATCAAAATGCATGGAATGCCCTCGCCGTAAAAGTTCCAGCATTCTCCCCATGGGCACCTAATGGTTATACTCGCTTGCTTCAGCAAATGGAAATTGCAAAGAAAGTAGAAGCCAAGTCTAAAAAGGAACTTACACAAGAGGAAATCAATGCGGCTACATCAGCGCTCAATGTTGCCATCAACACCATGCGTCCAGGCAACCTCGCTGAGCCAGAAGACCTCAACGAACTTCTGCCATTGTTAACTGATTCCAAAGAAAACATACCAAACAAGACAACCGAATTGAGAGAAGCCATCAATTATGCAGATATGGTGGTACAGTATGTTAACGACGGTTCAGGTACGCACGACCTTATAGAAAAGGCTTTCAATCGCCTTACAGAAGCAAGAAAAACTGTAAACAAATAAGATACGTGACAAAGAAAACATTATGAAATTAATGTGCCCCATACCGATAACTCGATGTGGGGCACATCATTTTTTTACATTATTATACATCTCTATTACGTTATATATTGTATCGTAATTACGTTGCAAGGTATAACGTAACTACGATGTAGGGCACACCACAACAGAACATCTTTGCAAACTCAATTCTACTGCTATAGGTCTACAGCCCCTTCCAATGTTAACTTTCTTTCTTTTTAACAATTCAAATACATTTATAAACAGAAAAGTAAGAATCCACTCAAAGATTTTTCATAAAAACTTTTAATATTAAAGGAAAATATATTAATTTTGCATGATTTTTGTGAAGTAAAAAATAAATAAACATATCATGGCAAAGAAAGAACAAAAAATTGAAGAGCCTATCGCACTTGACGTACAGCTTAACAAGAGCGAGGCTTTCATCGAAAAGAACTGGAAAAAAATCGCAGTAATCCTTGGCGCAATCATCGTAGTAACTACAGGTTTTTATATTTACAAGAACCTGATGGCAGACAAGGAAATTGAAGCACAGAAAGCGATTGCCGTTGCTCAGGTTGCATTTGCTCAGGAACAGTACGACCAAGCACTCAACGGTGATGGCAACAGCAAGGGTTTCATCAAAATCATCGATGAGTATAGCGGAACAAAAACTGCCAACATCGCAAAACTCTACGCAGGATTGTCTTATGCAAAGGTTGACAGCGTAAGTGAAGCTATCAAGTTCCTCGAAGATTTCTCTACACAAGATGACGACATAGTATCTCCTGCAGCAATCGCAGCTCTTGGAAACCTCTACATTCAGAAAGGTGACAATGAGAAAGGAATCAAGACTCTGATTGAAGCTGCAAACAAAGCAAACAACGATGCAGTTAGCCCTGTATTCCTTCTTCAGGCAGGTCAAGTGTATGAATCAATGAATCAAAACGATAAGGCTGTTGAACTTTACAATAAGATTAAGACAGTTTACTACCGTAGCCCTATCTCACAAGATATTGACAAATACATCGAACGTGCAACAAAGTAAATAGAGACAATCAATTAAAAATAAAGAATGAGGAATTAGGAATGAACCAACGCAATAAAGACGTCTGGCGATAAATCCTAATTCCTCATTTTGTATTTATACACTATGGCAACTAAAAATCATAATCTCTCCGACTACGATACCAACTCCGTTCCAGACGCAACAGGGATGAAGATTGGCATTGTTGTGGCTGAATGGAACGAAAACATTACCGCTTCACTTCTCGAAGGAGCAAAAGAAACGCTCGTAAAACATGGCGTAAAGCCCTCCGACATACCAATCATGACAGTACCTGGCAGCTTTGAACTCATCTACGGAGCATCGCAAATGCTGAAGAAAAAAGTAGATGCAGTTATCGCCATCGGCTGTGTCATTAGAGGTGATACCCCACATGACCGCTACATCTGCCAAGGAACTACCTACGGATTAGCACACCTGAATGCAACACAAGAAAAACCCGTTATATACGGACTCATCACAACGCTTGACATGCAGCAAGCAGAGGACAGAGCAGGCGGGGCGATGGGCAACAAAGGTGACGAATGCGCCATCACTGCTATAAAGATGGTTGATTTCAAACGCAAGATGGAACTTTAACCTCAGAAAAACAAGGTATTAAAGTTATAAAAACACTTGAAAAACCTCGAAAAAATATTAGTCAACATTATAGGGACAATTGTCGCAACCTATGCTGCTATTGTCCTTTTGTTCAGTTTGCCATTTATACAAAATAAATTGGCAAACTGGACTGCTAATATATTGTCCAACGAGCTAAAATCAAAAGTAGAAATCGGAAACATCAACCTTGGTTTTCTTAATCGCATAATCGTCAACGATATGGCTATTTACGAGCCAGACGGAAAACCTATGGCTAGCATAGCAAGAGTATCGGCTAGCATAAATCTCTTTTCTTTAGTTTCTGGAAAAATTGATATAGGGACAGCGCAACTATTCGGAACTAAAGTAACGCTCTATAAACAAACAGCAGAAAGTGCCCCTAACTACCAATTTGTCATTGATGCTTTCACAAGCGAGCAGAAAGAACAATCCTCTCCAATCAACCTACGAATAGGATCTTTCATTATTCGCCATGCAGACATCAATTATGATATAAAATCTGAAAAGATACGACCTAACACTCTAGACGCCAATCATATACATCTACATGATTGTGGTATGAATATAGCTTTACGCAGCTTCTCGAAAGACTCTCTCAACATATCTGTTCGTCGCCTACAAGCCAGCGAACTCAATTCAGGACTATCCCTTCATGATACACGTTTTAAGCTAACAGCAAACAGCAAGCAAGCCCGCCTTACAGATTTCAGCATATCACTTCCCCATTCTCATGCCTCTATAGATTCCTTAAATGTCGATTTTCAACATTTTAAGAATGACAGCACATTCACATTGCGCAGCACCCCGCTTACAGGAACAATCGTTCTCAAAGACCTTGCATCCATTGAAAAGAAACTGGATTCATTCAATACACCCTTTCATTTCAGTTTCAGCGTCATTGGAAATGAGAAAACAATTGCTGTACCAGACTTCAATGTCTATTCTGGGAAAAATATCACCTTCAAAGCAAATATGGATATTTTCCGCCCCATCAACAAAGAACTTAGAGAAATCCATTCTCACATATCATATTTAAATCTTAGAGACGAAGAAATTCCCAACATTGTCAACACCTTCATTCCTAATTATAAAGATAGTCTAATCCATCATATCAAAGATATTACATACTCTGGTAATATTAAATATAATTCAGATAAAGAGTTTCTCTCAGACGGAAATATCAAAACAGCTATCGGTTCTGCTGAATATGACATCATATATGATGCGAACAAAATACTTTCTGGCGTCATTTCAGGAGATAGCGTACACATTGGTAAAATTCTAAACGATAAACGATTGGGAACAACATCATTCAACTTTGATGTTGTATATAACACGATTTCCACACAGGCAATTCCTTCAGCTAAAGCTTTAGGAAAAATTCATCACATAGCTTACAATGGTTACAATTATAATAATATCAGCATAGATGCACAAAGCTACCCAACAGGTATGAAAGGCATGGTGGACATCGATGACGAGAATCTAAAATCCTGCGCAAACATTATTTATATTGATGCACCGCACAAAGACATTCAACTTGATTTATCTTTGGATAAAATCCATTTTAACAATCTCAACCTTGTCAAAACTGATAAGGAAGAAGAATTGTCTCTGAAAGCCATTGCTCAGTTGAGAGGCAAGGATTTCAAGCATCTATATGGCAACATTAAATTTAACGACATCAACCTACAGACGAAAGAGAATAACTATTCATTAAAAGACATTATCATTAACGCCCAAAAACAAGAAAATGAAACAAGTCTATATACAATTAATAGTGAAATTCTTACTGCGTCCATTGAAGGACAGGCATCGCTTGCTGATATAGTTGCCAACTTTACTAATCAATTATCGCACCACTTACCGATTCTGGTAAAGAAACAAAACATACCTGCAACTGATTTCACCTATGAAATTACTGTGAAAGACGCTCCTGTTCTACACAGTTTAACTGACACGAAATTCGCTTTGAAAAAACCTGTTAGAATGTTTGGAAATTTGAGTTCAGACAACGAACAAATGTCACTCAATATTGATGCCCCAAGTGTTAGCTATAATGAAAAAGACTATGATGACATCGCTTTGGTATGCAACACTACTCCCGACAACATGAATGTTCATGCTATCGCCTCTACATATAAAGAAAGTGATGATGAAGAAATACCATCCTCTTCCACAAAACTTGATTTTACAGCAGACATACACAACAATATCATTTATGGTGATATGTACATCAATACGGCTGGACGGAACAACATTACCATGCAACTCCTTCCCGTCATTCAATTCAGCGATTCTTTAGGCAGCACAAAAACCGATATTACTTTACGTAAATCAAATGCTGTCATCAACGATACGACATGGACTATTTCACCTTCTCGCATTTCGCTTTACCAACAGAGTTTAGAATGCGACCAAGTCATGTTTGCCAACGATAATACAAATAGCTTCTTGTCTATAAATGGGCGAGCATCTGAATCGCCTTCTGATTCACTTGTTGCGACACTCAAGAATTTGGAAATCAAATACATCCTGACGCTTGTCAATTTCAACGTTGTACATTTTGCAGGTAAAGCTTCTGGTCAAGCTATCTTCAACAACATCATGGCAGGAGGAACACCCAACATCCATGCAAACTTGTCTGTTGAAAACCTTTCTATACAAGAAGGGCCACTAGGTAATGCCAACATCACCGCTAAATGGGACGAAAAAATAGAGGGTATTTCTGTAGAAGGTCGTATTGTTGACTTATATAGAGTGCCTGACGCACTTACAGGACGAGAAAAGAACATTACAGGTATTACCACCGTGAATGGCTGGATATCTCCAGCACGCAATGATATACAGATAAATGTCGGCACACACAACACAAACGCTTCTTTCATACACGGATTTTTGGGGGGGATTTTCAAAGAAGTGAACGGATATGTTACAGGTCCGATCAGTATCATTGGTCCACTAAATGATGTCAACATCGTTGGCGATGCCGTACCCCATATGAATCTTCGACTGCGTGCCACTAATGTGCCCTACCACATCGAAGGGGACACGCTTCATCTACGGCCCTATCTGTTTGATTTCAAAGATATCAGCATCTACGACAGATTCGGGCATCGTTCAACTCTCAATGGGCAAGTCACACATCGCAACATGAAAAATTTCAAGTACGACTTTCATGTTAACCTTCATGAATTGCTTGCGTACGACGAACACGAATTCAATAGCGATAAATTCCTTGCCACTGTTTTCGCTAATGGCACGCTTACTGTCAGTGGTTCTGATGGTCATCCGCTATATGTAAACGCAAACGTCACCCCAACTAAAGGCTCTGTTTTTGCTTATGATGCAGCAACTCCCGACGCCATTACAGGAAATTCATTCATCGAATTCCGTGATCGCGACTCGTTACAAACATTTCACTCTGACATAAAAAATGTATATTCTTCTACGAAAACAGATACAGAAAAAGACTCGCTCACAATAGTAAAAGAAGCAAAGAAAAATTACAATAGTGACATTTACATAAACTTTGACATTAACCTGACACCAGACTGCGAGGTAAAACTGCGTATGGATAACATTGAAGATGGTTACATGAGAACATTTGGCCATGCAAAACTAACCGCTCAATGGTATAACAAAGGAACTTTCCAATTGTTTGGAAACTACAATATCAATTCTGGATTCTATAGATTATACCTGCAAGACATTATATTCCGCGACCTAGCTCTACAACCCGGTTCACTTGTCGAATTCAACGGCAATCCCTTCGATGCCAACATACACCTTATTTGCCATCACACCATCAATTCCGTTCCACTTAGCGACCTCACGTCCACAACGGCCTTTACACAAAACAACAAAGTCAAAGTCATCGGAATCCTTGACATCACTGGAAAATTGGGCAATATGGATTTCAAGTTCGACATGAATATTCCTAACGTAAGTGAAGAAGTGCGCCAACTTGTTCGTTCGATGATTAACTCTGAGGAAGAAATGAACACACAAATGATTTACCTGTTGGGGCTCGGGCGTTTCTATCCCAACGAATACGCACGCAACAACGGTGGCAATAATTCAGAACAGGCCATGAATTCTCTCCTTTCTTCTACTCTCAGCGGACAAATCAATCAGATGCTTAGCAATATGATTGGCACTAACGCAAACTGGAACTTTGGTTCATCACTCACTACTGGAGAAAAAGGATGGGACGACCTTGACGTAGAAGGGTTGCTCGAAGGCAAGCTTTTCGATGACAGACTCCTTATCAACGGGGCTTTCGGCTATCGTGACAATGCCCTCACAGACCAAGGCAATTTTATCGGTGACTTTGAAGTCAAGTGGCGCATGAGCCAAAATGGCAACTTATATCTCAAAGCATACAATCAAACCAACGACAGATACTTCACCAAAGCCACCCTCAACACACAGGGAATAGGTCTTTCATGGCGCCATGATTTTGAATCTATTCGCAAACGCCTTAAGTCAAAAGAGAAAAAAACAAAAAAAATCATTAAACCATTTACAAAAAAGAGAGTCACACAAGACGATTGAGTTGCTGAGAAAATTAGTCGTTGAGAAAACATACGATAAAAAACTACAAAACTCTAACAAACTAAATAAATTCTAACAACCTAAACTAAAAGAAAAAATGAAGAAAATTTATCTTACAGCGCTTTTGACGCTTACTATCGCTTCTGCTAGCGCACAACCAGGCGGTGGAATGTTTGGCAACATGCCTCAAATTGACGTCAAATTCAATGATTACATTGTTGCTCCAGAAGGTTATGACAAAGAAACAGCTGGCATTGAAAAAGGTACCATCGAAGAAGTCGAATACAAATCGACTACAGTTGGAACAACTCGCAAAGCTACAGTTTATTTACCTCCCAAATACGACAGTTCAAAAAAATATCCAGTCCTCTATCTCCTCCATGGTATTGGTGGCGACCACAAGGAATGGATGCAAGGAACACCAAACATCATTATGGACAACCTTTATGCAAAAGGAAAGGCAAAACCCATGATTATTGTTATGCCAAACGGACGCGCATTGCCTAACGACAAACCAGAAGGAAATGTTTATAGTGCTGAGATGACTAAAGGCTTTGAAATTTTCGAACGAGATCTGATTGATGACCTTATTCCATTTATCCAAGGAAAATACAGCACTTATACAGATCAAGAGCACCGTGCTATAGCTGGTCTCTCTATGGGTGGTGGCCAGTCACTCAACTTCGGACTTGGCAACCTTGACAAGTTCGCTTTTGTAGGCGGATTCTCTTCTGCGCCAAACACAAAACAGCCAGAACAGCTTATTCCTGACGTTACTGCAACTAAGAAGGCAAACAAAGTTCTCTGGATGGTATGTGGTAGCAAAGACTTCCTCATGTTCAACAGTTCACGCCTCAAGGCGTTCTGCGACAATAACGAAGTTCCATGTACCCTCATCGAATATCCTGATGGACAACACGATTTCGTTGTTTGGAAGTACGGACTTTATAACTTCGCTCAACTCATATTCTAAACATCACACCATTATAAATACATGGAGCCTTGCCGCAATCATAAGCATGGCTCCATTTTTTATGGATGCTCCGACAAAGAGGGCATAAAAAACGAATAATTATTTTGTTCTGTCTTCGATTTACACTACCTTTGCAAACAATTTGTCGTTTGACTATGAAATTCCAACTTTCACATATACGTACGCTAATAACTTTTGCAGTGCTGAGCATGACGATTGTTGCATGTTCTGTAGATAGATATATTCCAGAAGGAAAACATATGTTGACAGGTGTGAAAGTGATTTGCGATGAAGACGAAGTAATGAAGACATACATGTTAGGGGACTATGTGGCACAAAACACAAATACAAAATGGTTTGGAGCAAAAGTTCCATTGAAAATTTATACACTTTCAGGAACTGACACAACAAAAAACATTTGCCATTTCTTTCGTAAATTAGGAGAAGCACCTGTACTTTACGATAGCAAGAAGGCTCAAAAAACGATGGAAGACATCAGGCAAGTGCTAAATAATGCAGGATATATGAAAGCTGATATAGATGAAATCAAGATTGAGAACGGGAAAAAAATGAAAATTCTCTACCATGTACATCCCAATAAGCGCTATACTATCCGCAACATCCACCGTGTCGTCGAAGACGAAGGACTGAGACACTTCATCACAATAGAAGATACCGCCCGTTCACTTCTGAAGTCTGGCAATTCCTTTGATGTAAACACTTTGAATACAGAAAGAAACAGAATTGCCTCTTATTTAAGGAATAACGGATACTATAAATTCAACAAAGAAGATGTTCGTTTCAGTGCAGATACAGCACGCAATTCGACAGAAGTGGACATTCTCATGAGAATAAAGTTGCATCAAGGTGACGGACGCACGGCGGCAACAAATCACAAGCGATATACGATTGGAAACGTAAACTTTCTAACTGATATCACATCCGCTGATGAGCCTGTTGATACAGTACAACATCATGAGTACAACTTTTTACACCAAGGTCAACAGCACTTCAGAAAGCGTTTGCTCATCAGCAACACGATGATACGTCCAAACAATTTATACAATGACAGCTATTTCAAACGAACATACACAAACTATACTCGTCTGCCAGCCATTTCGTTTTCAAGCATCAATATAGCTGAACGCCCTGGCACAGACACTATTGATTGCAACATCACAGTAAACCATGCAAAGCCGCATTCGTTTGGATTTGACGTAGAAGCAACAAACTCTGCAGGCGACCTTGGAGCAGCCGTCTCCACGTCATACCAGAACAAGAATCTCTTCAAAGGCTCAGAAACTTTTACATTCAAGATTAGAGGTGCCTACGAAGCTATCACTGGACTTGAGGGCTATGACGGTAACAATTACGTAGAATTGGGAGCAGAGGCCACATTAGGCTTCCCTGCTTTCTTGCTTCCATATGTAAAAAGGGAATGGGGCACTTTACACAATGCCTCCTCTGAAATTGCTCTGCAATATAATATGCAGAACCGTCCTGAGTTTCAAAGAAGAGTTCTCACTGCTGCATGGCGTTACAAATGGAGCAGCAAAAGCCAACACATCCAGCACCGTTTCGACCTATTGGAGGTGAACTATGTATATATGCCTTGGATTTCAAAGACTTTCAAGGAACAATATCTCGACTCACTTGGAAAAACAAACGCCATCTTAAAGTATAATTATGAGAATCTGCTCATCACAAAATTAGGATATACCTACACTTACAATTCGCTTGGCGCGAGAGAACAGACATTCGGAAAAAATGCTTATACCATAAGATTCAACATCGAGACATCTGGCAACGTCTTGAATGCTTTAACCCATCTTGCCAACGGCAAGCGAAACAGCAATGGTCAATACACCTTCTGCGGAATTGCCTTTGCACAATATATCCGAGGAGATTTTGAATATTCTAAAAGTATCCGTATTGACAAAAACAATTCTGTGGCATTCCATGGTGCATTAGGCATAGCCTACCCGTATGGCAATTCCAACCAGCTTCCATTTGAAAAACGGTATTTCGCAGGAGGAGCCAATAGCGTACGAGGATGGTCAGTACGCTCGTTAGGCCCAGGAAAATACAACGGGAAAGACAAAGGAATCAACTTTCTGAATCAGTCTGGCGACATCAAACTGGACCTTAGCCTCGAATATCGAACCAAGCTATTCTGGAAATTCAGCGGAGCCGCCTTTGTCGATGCTGGAAACATTTGGACCATACGCGAATATAAGGACCAGCCTGGCGGGGAATTCCGTTTCAACACATTCCTCGAACAAATTGCCGTCAGCTATGGCATAGGCCTTCGTATGGACGCGAACTTCTTCATTGTCCGCTTCGATGCAGGCATGAAAGCCATAAATCCGGCCTATACAGGAAAAGGCCACTACCCTATCACACATCCCAACTTTGACCGCGACTTCGCGTTCCACTTTGCTGTAGGTATGCCCTTCTAAGGGCACACAGCACACCAATCAAAGGTCAATGTTTTTTCAGATAATCGATACAATCTAGAGCGTTATTACGATACACCCTGCTATGTAATTACGATGTGCCCTATAACGTAAATTGGATGCGCCCTATACCAATATGCAGATTGGGGAAACACCATTTTTCAAGTACACGATTCCCAAATCTTGTCCTGAACGGGAATGCGAATTTAACAGACATAAAAAAAATCTTTTTTCCTCATTTGAGAAATATAATCAAACCTTTTTCTCACATTTATTCAAAATTTCGTATCTTTGCAAAAGAAAATAATATAACACATCTATAAGATATGTACAGAACATATACAAATGGAGAGCTGAGACTCTCTGATGCAGGCAAGCAGGTAACACTTGCCGGATGGGTACAGCGCACAAGAAAAATGGGTGCGTTGACTTTTGTTGATTTGCGCGACCGCTACGGCATCACGCAGTTGGTATTTAACGAGGAGACAAACGCTTCTCTTTGTGAACGCGCCAATAAACTCGGACGAGAGTTTGTCATTCAAGTGACAGGCACTGTCGCAGAACGATACAGCAAGAACAAGAATATCCCTACAGGAGATATTGAAATAGAAGTGTCTGAACTGACCGTACTCAACGAGTCTATCACTCCTCCCTTCACCATCGAGGACAATTCTGACGGCGGTGATGACCTGCGCATGAAATACAGGTATCTTGATTTGCGTCGCAATCCTGTTCGCCAGAATCTTGAACTGCGCCACCATTTCTGCATTGCCGTACGCAACTATCTTTCCAATCTCGGTTTCCTTGAAGTGGAAACTCCAATGCTCATTGGATCTACCCCTGAAGGAGCACGCGACTTTATTGTTCCGTCACGCATGAATCCTGGTCAGTTCTACGCATTGCCACAGTCTCCTCAAACTTTGAAACAGTTGCTGATGGTTGCAGGATTTGACCGCTATTTCCAGATTGTAAAATGTTTCCGTGATGAAGACTTGCGCGCTGACCGGCAGCCTGAGTTCACTCAGATAGACTGCGAGATGTCATTTGTCACTCAAGAAGATGTAATCAGTACTTTTGAGGGCATGGCAAAACATCTTTTCAAGGAATTGAAAGGCGTAGAAATAGAAGGAGACTTCCTTCGCCTGCCATGGATTGAATGTATGAAACGCTTTGGTTCCGACAAGCCTGATATGCGTTTTGGCATGGAATTTGTCGAACTGGACGACATACTGAAGAAAGGCACATTTGCTGTATTTGATGATGCAGCATACATAGGCGGAATCTGTGCTGCAGGATGTGCTTCATACACCAGAAAAGACATTGACAAATTGACAGAATGGGTAAAACGACCACAGATTGGTGCAAAAGGCCTTGTTTACGCTCGTGTACAGGAAGACGGCGTCGTGAAATCCTCTGTGGACAAGTTCTATACACAAGAAGACCTTCAGGCACTGAAGGAAAAGATGGCTGCCCAGCCTGGCGACCTCATTCTCATCCTCAGCGGCGACGATGCCATGAAGACACGTAAGCAGCTGTGTGAACTTCGTTTGGAAATGGGTGAACGTCTTGGTTTGCGCGACAAGAACAAATTCGCGTTGCTGTGGGTAACAGAGTTCCCAATGTTTGAATGGAGCGAAGAGGAACAGCGTTTGATGGCCATGCACCATCCTTTCACACACCCAATGGATGAAGACGTTCATCTGCTTGATTCTGACCCTGCTGCAGTTCGTGCTGACGCCTACGACATGGTGTGCAACGGTGTTGAAGTTGGTGGTGGCTCCATCCGTATACACGACCCCAAGCTACAAGCTAAAATGTTCGAAATACTTGGCTTCACGCCAGAGAAAGCCGAAGAACAATTCGGCTTCCTGATGAATGCATTCAAGTATGGTGCCCCACCACACGGAGGATTGGCTTATGGCCTCGACCGATGGGTCAGCATATTTGCGGGTCTTGATTCCATCCGAGACTGCATTGCATTCCCTAAGAACAACAGCGGACGAGACGTAATGCTTGATGCCCCATCTTTTGTGGATCAGAAACAGCTTGACGAAGACTTTATTGCACTTAATTTGCCTAAAGAATAAAATAACGCAACTGACATTTGGCCTAGCTGGGAAGATAAAAAGCTTCTCAGCTATGTCAAGTTATGACTTTATCGCATGGAAATAACATTTTTCAGCCTTGGGAGCGGCAGTTGCGGCAATTGTTACTATCTATCAACAGAGTCAGACGCCATCATCATTGATTGTGGCGTTGGCATTCGTCAATTCAAAAAAAATCTGACAGAATACGGACTGAAAGTCAGCAAAATACGAGGTATCATAGTTACTCATGACCATGCTGACCACACCAAGGCTACAGGGAAAATTAGCAAAGAGTATGCCATACCCGTCTATGCAACCAAACTGGTTCATGAAGGAATGGACAGGAACTGGCAGAGCACCGTTAAGATCCCTATAGAAAATCGCCAAAACATAGAGGCCGGCAAAACGTTCAAGATAGCTCCTTTTGTCATTACACCTTTCACCATTCCCCATGATGCATCAGAGAACGTAGGCTACCACATTGAAATTGGAGAGTGTCGTTTTACTGTCATGACCGATGTAGGAGATGTCACAGAAAATGTGAAATACTACATTTCCCAAAGTACACACCTCATTCTGGAAGCCAATTACGACGAAGAAATGTTGAAACAAGGACGCTATCCTGAAATGCTAAAGGAACGTATTGCCAGCGGGCATGGACACCTTTCCAATAAGAAAACAGCATACGCATTGGCTGAAAATTTTCACGAGAAACTCAGCTACGTATGGCTCTGTCATCTCAGCGAAGAGAACAACCATCCTGAACTTGCCCGCAAAACACTAGAATCGGTCTTGCGCAGTTACGGAATCATAGCAGGCGTAGATTTCAAACTCGAAGTACTACGGCGTAAAATACCAACAGGTCCTTTCTCGCTAACATAAAATTACAAATCAACCACAAAGAACGTGAAAACCAGCCGCTAAAATCTTAATTAAAACAAAAATATCACGATTTTTCGCGGATTTTCACTAACTTTGCATTACTTTTCGTACTTTATCGAAAAGCTGCACAAAATGAAAGCCCAAAAAGTACTATTTATTACAACAGGAATCGCACCATTCGTAGCAGAGAATGAAAGTTCTCTGAAGGGTCGTATTTTGCCTCAATCCATTCAGGAGCAAGGACACGAAATCAGAACATTCTCTCCCAAATGGGGCAATATTAATGAGCGTCGCAATCAACTTCATGAGGTCATTCGCCTTTCCGGAATGAACCTTATCATTGACGATACCGATCATCCACTCATCATTAAGGTGGCCTCACTACCCTCTGCCCGAATGCAGATTTATTTCATCGACAACGATGACTATTTCATGAAGCGCGGCATTTTGACGGATAAAGACGGGAAAGAATACACAGACAATTGCGAACGTGCTATCTTCTATGCACGAGGCGTACTGGAAACTGTTAAAAAGTTACGTTGGGTTCCTGATGTTATCCATTGCCATGGATGGGCTGCTGCACTTGCTCCACTCTACATCAAGAAAGCATACAACGAAGAACCTTCATTCCGCGACACAAAAGTTGTGATAGAAGCTTCGCCAAAAGAATTTGAGCAAGATCTTGGTACCGAAAATGCAAAATTCGTAGAATACAAAGATGTTAGCCATGATGACATTAAAGATATCTGCGAAAACAAGTTCGGACACACAGAACTGGTAAAGATTGGCGTAAAGTTTGCTGATGGTGTTATTATAGAAAACTCCAATACGGATTCTGCAATCATGGAATATGCAAAATCTCTCAACAAGCCTGTTCTTGAACCCGTAGAGGGAGATGATTTCAAAGAAGCATACAGCACATTCTACGAATCACTTTTTGATTAAAAAAATGAGTATAAAGTATCTTTTAGCATCGACAGCAATATTATTCATGTTTGCCTCTTGTGACGAGGATAGCGCTACATTAGGCGTTGACATGATGCCTACAACCGACCTCGTCTCAAGAAACTATCAGACATATGATGTCAGCACCGAATCATACGCTGTCGGAGATTCTGTGCTTGCACGTACCAGCAAGTCCTATTTCGGAAGATTCACAGATCCAGAAACAGGAACAACTATCAAAAGTGATTTTCTCGTACAATTCAACTGCGATGAAAGTTTTGCTCTGCCAAAGCACATTGAAAACGATTCATGTATTCAAATTGACCTTCGTCTTTTCATCGAAGACTTCGTAGGCGACTCTTTGGCATCATTCAAACTTAGCGTTTACGAACTGAACCAGCAGCTGGACCCCAATGCCGACTACTACACAAACATTAATCCAGAGAACTACTACGACACAAGCGCAAAGCCAATAGCAACAAAATGGTTTACCATCAACGACCGAACCATTACAGACTCAGCAAGATGGTCAACCAAATACAATAACAACATACGAGTATCGCTGCCCAATAGCATCGGAACAAAAATCATTCGCGACTATCGCAAGAATCCAGCGCACTTTGCCAATACCGCATCATGGCTCAAGAGCGAAAATCCATGCAGCAAAGGACTTTACTTCAAGCTTGAATATGGCGATGGAGCAATGGCTTACATAGATATCGTGCAGATGAACATGTACTTCAACTACTATGACGAAGAGTACAAAAAGGACACATTGGGCGTAAGTTCTTTTGCAGCAACAGATGCAGTCGTAGAAGCCACCCGTTTCGAGAACTTCAATTTGGAAGAACTGCTTGAAGACCAAAGCGCAACCTACCTGAAAACTCCAGCAGGCATCTTCACACTTGCCAGCATCCCTACCGACATGATAAATGTACAGGACACCATCAATTCGGCGAAGATTACTTTCATCAGATATAACGACTTGATACAAAGTTCATTCAAACTTGATATTCCCCAAACCATCCTAATGGTTCGCCTTGACGACTACCTGAACGGTTTCTTCGAGAACTACCATGTCAACGATAGCAAAGAGTCATATCTCGCCACCTTCAACCCCAACACAAACTCCTACGTTTTCAGCAACATTGCAAGACTCGTAACAAGAATGGTCAACGAGAAGCGAGCAGGAAAGGCAACCGAGAACTGGAACAAAGTACTGCTTATTCCTGTAGAATCGACCAAAGACTCCAGCGGAAACATAGTCAAGCTCAATCACGATTTCAGCATGAGCAGTGCACGATTGGTCGGAGGAACAAAAGGTAATGTTAAGATGGAAGTTATCTACTCCAGTTTCAAATAACCATACAATATAGATTTAAAGCAATATAAAGGACGGCTGTAAGTTTCACCCATCTATGAAATTAACAGCCGCCTTCTTTTTATTTTTGAGAAGTCAAACTTGTCGCAATTTTTCTATTAACGGAATAAGCACTTTTTTGATAACTTTTTCGTTAAGTTGATGTTCACCTTCGAAACGCTGTACATGGTTTGCCAAATAGTTCTTCTTAAATAGAGCTTCCGCATTCGTCACTGACTTATCGTGAAGTCCCACCAAACACCAGCACGTTTCT